>NZ_CP039155.1 GCF_013343215.1 Acinetobacter sp. 10FS3-1 | reverse complement strand
TGCATCCTTTGAAAGGGAAGTTAAAAGATCATTGGGCTATTACAGTGAATGCCAATTGGCGTATGACTTTCATTTTTAAAGATGGTAATGCGTATATCGTAGATTATCAGGACTATCATTGAGGTGAATATGATGATGAATAATCCAGCTCATGCAGGTGAGTTAGTTTCAGAATGGTTAGATGGCTTAAAAGAAGAAGGACAAGTTATTACGATTACAGAACTTGCTGCACGTATTCGAGTGACACGTCCGTTACTTTCTCGAATTATTAATGGTAAAGCACCAGTTACCGCAGATGTAGCTTTACGTTTACATGATGCTTTAGGAATCAGTGCAGATCTGTTAATGCGTGTTCAATCGAAACATTCACTTTGGATGGAATCACAAAAACAGCGTCCGCAGATTCAACCATTTTTTGTACAGTGTTAATTTTTATTTATGCATAACATTCAAGATATAGCAGATTGTTTATTTAATCTAGAATCACAGTCTTCAAAAGTTAGGCTTAAAAAGGGTTCTAGAATATTTTTTTTATTTGATACGCATCTAGGTATTTGGCGTGAGCTTTTGCTCAAAAAAGACAGAGATGAATTGTTAGAACGGACTAGAAATTTTTGTGAGTTTTTAAAAAAAGAAGAAGCTCAAGTCTATGGTTCTAATAAGAAAAAATATGACTATTTAAAACATGTCGAACACTATCTCATTTCACTTAAAAAGTGGAATAAAGAATAGATAAAACAGCCTTAAATGGCTTCTAATACTCAAACGATATGCCTAGATCCGAAGCCAAAATATTATGAAGATTGACAATATTTTATCTATAATAGGACTTACGCACTATTATTTATAGATTCTCTGTGGTAGCAGATGATTTTTATCGAGAATAAAGTCATCAATTTTTGCGTCGCACGGGTACAAAATTTTGCATCTCTTAAACTCCACTTTATATTTAATTCGTTATATCGTTTACTACACCATTAACACGGTTTTTACCACACTAGACACACAAATATGCATTTAGAATGAAATGCTGGAAATAAAAAAGGGCGATAGACCCTAGATCCTCGCCCTTTTTCCTTACTGCAATTTATTTTTGCGCTTTGCTCTGCTCTTTAAAACGCGTGTCGTAAATAGCACATTTGCGATCAACCTTAGCCATCGCTCTTTCTAACCCACGAATACGATGTGTATTGTTATATTTTTTAGCGTAGGTCATTTGCTGTGCTAGCTTTTGCTTTTTAATTTCACATGATCTTGCATCGTAGGCAAAGCTTTGAATAGAAATAAGTGATGCACCAATTAAAATAATTGAACGTAATAACATAAGCTGTACCTCTTCATTATTCATCTTAAGTAAATTGTATTTGCAATGATTATAACGAGCATACAGCTGTGCAATAAGGATAAAAAACACAAATTGTAAAATTATAGGACTTACGCACTATTATTTATAGATTCTCTGTGGTAGCAGATGATTTTTATCGAGAATAAAGTCATCAATGAAGTTTTTGATAACTGGTCTAAATAATTTCTTCTGCCAACGATATACATTTTCAAAGATCCGCTCAAACTGGTTCTTTTGTATCTCAACGTAGGCCATCAAGGCTGAAAAAATATGATTCAAAATCAGTTTAGATCGTCTTACTTGAAACTTTTCAATATGACAAACCTGTTTTAATCACCCGGTGATATTGCTCTATTTTCCAATGACTTGAATGTAATTCATGAAAACCCTCAAAGGACAATAAATCATCTTCATCTTGATGCACAATATAAAACCTCTGCTGTTCTTTTAACTGAGTCTTAAATAATTGTACAAAGCCAAAATCTTTGAGCCAGACCACTTGACCCTGATGGAAATCTGGCAATAAACGCAGTTGAAACCATTGTCCTTTTTCTGGGGAAACCTTACGGTTACAGTCGATACCAAACATAAATCGAATACCATATTTTCTTATGGTTTTTAGATTTCCAGTCGATGAATACCAACTATCACCTGTAATAAATTGAATCTTTGCACCCCAACTGAGTACTTCACTTAACATATCCATAAAGTAATCATTCTTGGTTTTACTTTCAGATTTGTCATAAATTCGGAAATTAATTGGAATATTTTGACCATTTTGATCTGTCGCATACAAGGTAATGAGATTAATACCCTTGACGGATCGGTGGTGTTTGCCTGACCAAAAATAGCTAACCAAGTCCATATGTTGACTATATGGTTTATCTAAAACAGTATCATCAATACTGACTATAAGTTTATTATTATCAATATGTTGAATTGATTCTTGATATAGGTCGTGAGGTGTGTAGTCTTCACGCTCTAGAAAGCGATTTACACTATCATGCGAGATATTATAAGTCTCGGCAAGTTGTGTGCAGCTAATAGAGTTCGGTTCTGTCATGAGAAAGCCCATATAAATGGGTAATGTACAAGTTGCTGTAGAAGCATGTTTAATTCGTCTGATCACAGATACTTTATAAAGTATTTTAATACTTTTTTGAATCCGTCAATGCGTAAGTCCTATATAAGATGCTTCTGATTTTTTAACTTCTACATCATTTAGTCCCATAGAAGGACAAATGTTAGGTGTTTCTTAATTTTTTCTAAAATTAACATAATTCTTATTATGCGAAATTAAAAAAGGAAGCGGTATGCTTCCTTTCCTATTTTTATGTCAATTTCAATGAATTAAGCACCTAAACGCATTAACTTTTCTTGAATTGCATCGCTTACAAACTTATTCAATGAATTACTTGATGCTAAAACAGCTTTACGGTGTAGATCAGGACTGATACGCACATTAAACGTACCTTTAAAGGGTTGATCAGGCTTTTTATTTAGTTCGATACATGATTCTAAATAGCCATCTACAGATTCTTGAAAGGCTTGTTCTAATGCTTTTAATGTTTCGGCTTCATAAGTGATCAAATCACGGATAAAAGCGACTTTTCCAAACAACTCACCTGTTTCTAGGTCAGGTTCAATTGTTCCAAGATAACCTTTATATTTTAGATAACTCATAAAAATCTCTCCTGCTTGAGTGCTTGTTTTACAGCTTTCAATGCACCACCTTTGATTTCATTCTCAGGGTGTGGTCTATGCAGTAAAATCATATGTTCAGTTTTTTCATTAAAAAATCGAACACGAGAGCCTGCCATTTCAAACTTTTCATAACCGAGTTGGCTTAGTAAAACGACTAAATCTTTATATGGAAATGTATTTTTTGAATTTCCAAGTTTTTCCAATAACTTTTCCGTTTTACCCATATTTTAGTCCCACTCTGTTCTAACTCAGTATAGTACCTTTGATTTAATTATTGCAACTAAGTTTAGTTGCAAAAATGTGGGTATTACTTATGGAACGTATAAAAATAAAGATCGTTGTAGAATAATAGCTGATATCAAGTGAATAGAGTTTTTATATGGCTGTTACTGCTGCTCAGCAAAAAGATATTGATAAAGTTTTAAAAAAATATCCTGATTGCTGTTCAATTTGCAAAGATCATTTTGATGATGACGATCTGACATATACGGTTTTCGGATATGACAAAAATCAATGTATGCAAATCGTTTCAGGTTGCTGTATTGATAAAATATCTGATGTGGTTCTTCTAGGCTTATGTGGTTGTTATGACCCAGATGACATACAGAACTTAATGAAAGAGCATCCTCTTGTAGATTAATTTTTTGAAAAGGAACTTTAAGTTAAATCTTAAGTTTCGCTAAAATTAACATAATGCAGATTATACGAAATGCGATTTTTATTCTTTTAAAAATCAATTTCTTATATACTACTCAAAAGCCCATTTACCCTCTAATGGGCTTTTTTAATGATTTGTCACGTTCCACGCCTAATTAGTGAGCAATGTTCCACGATTTTGTTCATACCAGTTAAACAATCTTAGTTAATCATAGGGTCTAAAAAATGACTCCGAAAGCCTCTTTTTTGGTGTTCTTCCCGCCAGTTTCCTTAAATTGCCTATAGTTGCGTTAAATTGCCTATAGTTGCGTTAAATTGCCTTAAATCAGCTGCTAAATCGCCTTAGAAACAGGCCGAAATTGCATTCTTTTGCAAAGAATTGCACTTAATTGCATTGTTTTGCAGAAAATTGCATTGTTTCAGCTCCTCCCTATAGGCAGTTGCATAGAATTGCGTAAAATTGCATAGATTTGGACGGCAAGATGTGTATTGTACGGGTACGGGCAAAGCCCTTCCCGAACAACACTTCTACCTTATTCGCCAGGGGGCTTAACGGTAAATCTTGCTCTACGAGGTCCCCAGTCGCTGCCGCGATTTTTTAACACCAAAAATAAAGGGAATAGCTTATGTCTCTACTCACCATTGTTGAGGCTTCAAGAAAATTTAATATCGGTAGAACGACAATTTATAAAGCCATTAAGAAAGGTGAGATCACCCCCCAATTAAACGAACTTGGTGTGCAACAGATAGACCCCCAAGATATGATCCGGGTCTTTGGCCATCCTGGGAAGAAAGCTGTTTCAGGAGACGCTAAATCGAATGTTTCTGTGAACAATGATGATCTTGTCCGCGAACTGCGGTTACAGATTGAAGAACTAAAACAAGATAAGTCCTTCCTTAAACAAGAAATAGCCAGCGTTAGACGTGATTTTGATGACTTCAAGCTACTCATAGAACACAAGCAAAAAACAGAAGTGGCTGAAACAGGCGAAACTGGAGCTAAACAGGATCAGAGCAGTTTTGGTGAACAGAAAAAACAGGATGAGAAACAGACCGGAACACAGCCTGAAAATTTGAAAAAGACAGATTTGGAGCCAAAACACTCCACAGAACAGCCAGCCAAGAAGGGTTTACTCCGGAGACTGGTCGGTGAAATTCTCCGCTGAAGCATAGCGCAAATGCGCATTTTTCTAGCTTTTGATTTGAATATTGCAGAAACAATGCCTTAAACAAAAGAAAAACCCCGAAATGCCTTGCAACATTTCGGGGTTTCGCTTTATATTCAGCGGTACGCAGTTATTTGATGGTAACAACATCGAATAACGAAGATCATAAGGTTTGGCGACCGTTATGATTTCACACTATGGCTTGTACCTGAACTCTATTTTCACAATAAAAAGTGTTTAGTTCAAGACCTAAAATGATAAGTCTTCGTTAATACGTGTTTAAAACCATCAAATAAGCTCCTCAAAGCGGGTTTTGCCTCCCTCTGCGTGTCCGTTTCATACGGTTGGCATGCAGTACGTGTGGTAGGAATAAGTGTCACTGGCGTACTGTAGCTATAGTCGAAAGGCTAAACCGCTTACAGGGGAACTTCACATAGGCGGAGCGTTAGGAGTAGTTACATTGGACTGTTAAGTTGCATGTTGGGGAAACCCTCGCAGAGATACAGCCGTGTAGCGGCAGGGAGCGCGTGGAGCAGAGGTACACAACCCAGAAGTCCTTGTCTGCATAGTATGTAAAACTATGTGCGGATACGACCGATGCGTGGCTCCGTCAGCCCAATCAGGTTATTCGGCAATACTTAAGGGAGAGTGATTTTTTTCAAAATCGCGCCCTTAGGGTGAGTATTGCCGAAACTCACTCAACGTTCACCATCAGCCCAGAGGGCTTGCCCGAAGGCTGGGGTGATCGGGGAGTGAGTGAGAGCATTTATTTAAGTGCTATTGTCTTTACTGCTTGTATAGTTTTACTTTCCGACTTGATGTATAGTAAAACTATACAAAGGATTAATTCTTGTGATTATAGATTTTAAACATAAGGGACTAGAAAGGTTTTTTAAAACCAGTTCTACAGCAGGGATTCAGTCAGTACATGCTACAAAGTTAAAAAGACAATTAACAGTTTTGAATGAAGCACAAAGTATTGATGAGATGAATTTCCCTGGATGGAAGC
>NZ_CP039154.1 GCF_013343215.1 Acinetobacter sp. 10FS3-1 | reverse complement strand
CGCTTTGATGCCACCTTGTTCATATAAAGCTTGCGCTTCATCGCGAATCATTTCCCAGTTTTCATCCAAGACTTTCAAATCTTTAAAATGCTGAGTGTCAATATAAGGCTGACTTGGCACTTTAGAAAACATATACATCAGAAAATTAATCGGCGCGAGCAAAGTCGAGTGATCAAAAAACTGGCGGTAAAATGAGTGACGAACTTTGCCGCGTTGTTGAATATAAAACGCAGAAATGACAAAGATCGCCAGGATAATCCACTTAATCATATGAGGACCTGGTACTTGTAAGCAAAATGCTTAAATCGAGAGAATTTTTTAAACGGCGTAATAATAACATAGTGATCCATTTTGCTTAAATAAACGCCATAGAACACTGCGTTGCAGGAAACAATGTCTTGAAGCTATAAAGTCGATTGACCATTCTGCCCAAAATATCCTTGCATTTTTCTTGAAAAATTCTGCAATTTCTCTATATAGAGGCACTTGCAAAACTCCACAAACAGCCTGAATTAACATTTTTTGAAAAAAGTTGTAGATGTTAAAATGAGCTTCTAAACCAACACCCTAACATCTACAGCATGAATACTACATTAAGCCCTTTTCTCAAACAACGGTTTCAAGCCTTACAATACGAACTTATTCCTTTAGTCGCAGCCGATTTAGACGGCATCAGCTCAAAGCTCGAACGCATTATTCGTGTGCTCGAGTGGAGTGACATCGAATCCTTGGTATACCAATATCAAGGGTGTGCTGTGGGAAGACCTCCTGCTGACCGCTGCGCTTTGGCATGTGCCTTTATTGCAAAAGCTGAACTTGGTATCGTCACCACACGGGGCTTGATTGAACGCCTAGAAGTTGATCGTAGATTGCGGCGAATTTGCGGCTTCAATCTGTATAAAAAACTACCCAGCGAAGGGACATTTAGCCGTGTTTTTGCTGAATTTGCAGCGCGTAAACTAACCACTCGCGTTCATGAGCAGATGGTGAAGTCCAATCTTGCGGATACGTTAATCGGTCATATTAGCCGTGATGCAACCATGATTCCAGCACGCGAAGGTGTTGAGAAAATAGTTCTCCCTCCTGTTGTAAAACCGCCTGCCAAAAAACGAGGTCGCCCTGCATTCAACTCGCCTAAGACCTTGACCACTAAAATATTAACTGCCATTCAGATTCAACTCACACAGACACTTCCTGAAATGCTCCGAGATTTACCTACGGGCTGTTCTGTTGGCACAAAAACGAACTCAAAAGGGTATTCTGAGAGTACCAAAGGCTACAAGCTTCATTTAGATACAGCATGTTGTGGTGTAGTGATCAGTGCTTATCTGACGGGTGCGGTCGTTCATGATAGTCGTGTTGCCCTGCCGTTATCGTTGATGAGTGAACAGCGTGTTACGGCATGTTATGAGCTGATGGATGCAGGTTATTGTAGTACGGATATTCGAGAGTTTGTGAGATCAAGAGGTCGTGTTCCGTTGATTGATCACAACAAGCGTCAGGGTGAAAAAATAGAATTTTGCAAAGCGGAAGCACAGCGATATAAAACCCGTAGCAGTGCTGAACGCAGTAATGCCCGTTTAAAGGATGAGTTTGGCGGTCGGGTGATTTATTATCGAGGTCACGCTAAGGTGATGAGTCATTTGATGTTTGGTTTGATTGCTCAAACAGCCGATCAATTGATGCGACTTTTGAGGTGACGACAAGGCAATTGATTAAGTGCTTAATGATTGAATATTTGACACAGGTCAACGCATCAGCTTGTTTAAGATATGGAGAAACAAGATGATTGATCCCTAAAATCATAGCGCAACTCGGGTTTGATTAAAAAAAAGCCTCTTTTTTAAGAGGAGCTACAGCTGTGTCGGCTGGGACAATAATTTTGCAAGTTCTTCTTAATAATATCTTTTCTAAAAAAACTATTCTCGAAGTCTATTCTGACCTACAAGATCTTCCATTAACCCCAAAATACAAAAAAGATATCATTGCCTTACGTCGCTCCCTCGAAAGAGATCTAACCAATAATCCCAATAAAGCTTTTTCTATGAAAGAAGTCGCAACAAAGGACAGAATGTTTATTCGTCCTTTGAAAATAGATCCGACTCAAATTGAAAAAGTTACGGAAATGAAAGGAAAATCTATACTTCTTGTCGATGATTTATTGGCAAGTGGTACAACCTTAACAAGTGCTTATAACTTACTTAAAGAAATGGAAATAAGTGAACAAATTGAAGCAATCTGTCTTTTAGGAAAACTGGGCAGTAAATAACTAGAAATCATTCAATGTCACCAAAAATCACTAAAAATCACAAAAGTTAATGTAAACTTTTATTTATAACTGTATACTACAGATAGACCATTCATGTGCTCAATGGTCTTTAAAGATAGGGCTAACGCCCAGAGCCCGGCAGCACCGTCAAGCGAGGTCAGACTGTAAGAGTCAAATATCGTTTATCTAGGCACGGCTAGTAAAGTTTCAAACAAAAAGCTTAATAACTTAAATAAGTTGTTAGGCTTTTTTGTTATTCATAACTATAATTCAAATAAATTCAATATTTTATAAATCTAAGTATGACAATCGTTATATCTATCTCTGTAATTATTGCTTTCATTATTTATCTTAAGCTTTATAACTCACATCCATATTTCTTACTTGATAAAGATGGCGTAATCAAAAAGGAACATCGCAGAACTTTTTGTCATCCATTTATACATTTAGATCCAAATGATTTTAATGATCTCAAATCAATACATCATTCTTACTTTCCTAATGGAAGCTACGAGACTAGATACTATTCATCTGATGGACTAAACAATACCTTATTTATCAAAACTTCAATAGAATTTAATACATATCCAAATGGACAACCATGTGATTTAGTTTTTCCTGTCAACTTTGTGATCCACAAACTAAATGACTCTCCAGAAACGTATATTATGTATTTATCAGAAAGATGCGGCATTAAGGACATGACTCTGAAAGGTGATTTTTATAAAGGATCTCTTTCAAATCTAAAAAAGCACTTTGAATTATGGGAAAAAAAGCAAAAAGAATTTTTAAAAAAGAATCACCATATTTAGCTTGCGAGCATAGCCATTGAAAATATTTTTCATGGCTATGATGTATTTAATTATTTTATTTAACTATATTTTCTTTGTTATATTTTTCAATAAGATACAATGCATCTTTATCACCTTTTAATGCAGAACTTCTCAATAAAGACATTCCCTTAGTTATATCTTGTTTTACAATTATTCCTCTTACATACATTAATCCAAGCTTTGTCTGAGCTGTAATATCACCTTTATTCGCAGCTTGAGTAAAAAGAGAGACTGCTTTTGCGGGGTTCTTAACAACACCATTTCCGAATAAATACATGGTGGCTAGCTCACGTGTGGCTGCTATATCTCCTTTATTGCTAGCTTTTTGATATAAGTTGGCTGCCTTATTTAAATTAACAGATACCCCCATGCCATTTTGATAAATTGCACCAAGCATGAACAGAGCATCTGTATTTTCTTGATTAGCTGCCTTTTCAAACCATTTTATAGCTTCAGCCATATTTTTTTGTACACCTACTCCCTCTTTGTACATAACAGCAAGAGTAAGTTGATCCTCTGCATAGCCTTGCTTAGCTCTTTCAATAATTTCAGCATCAGAAAAAGCATATAAACTTGATGAAAATGAAAGAATTGTAAGGAAAATAAGAAAATATTTATGCACTCGAATACCTAAAAAATGTGAAAATTTGAATAACTCAGTATTTTGAAATACGTACCTTAAGAAATGAAAATTATTTTAACAATAGTCCTTTTAATTGTTGCTTATAACATTGTAGAGCCCAATAGTTTTGGAGGATACCTATTAGTTCTATTAGTTGCAGGATTAATTTCAATTGGTATTACATTCGCTTTTTTAGCCATACTCGCTGTTATTGGTGTAATTAGTAAACTATTCACACAGAATTAAACTACATCCCAAAATCCATCCCTCGATCCTGCTTAGGTCGAGGTTTTTCTATCTCTTGTTTACGCTCATTCATCTGGACGAGATTTTTTTCAATATCTCCGACGTTTCGAGCAAATTCTGCTGAGCTTTGGTCACTTGTAACGAGACTGAGTGTTGTAAGACTGAGATTTTCCCCAATGCTTCTTCGTTGTTGGCTGTAATCTGGCTCATCTCTCGAACTTTTCCATTGATCTGCTCGGTATAGCTTGCTGTACTGCGTTCTAGCTCGTGAAATTGCTTCTGTATTGTCGCTAATGATTTCTGTGCTTGCTGTAAGCTTTGCTGATCGCTCTCGATTGCCTTTGATTGAGCTGATAAAGCTTGGATAATCTTGGTTTGCATTGTGTCTAAAGCTTGCTGTTGCTTCTGCAATTGCGATTGTTGTTGCAGTAACTGTTGCTGTTGTTCTTCGATGATTCTCAATAATTGTGTTTCTAATTCCGTCATCGTTTAGTACCCCATTGGAATCATGTAACCGTTCTGCCATTCCCCTGCATTCTTGTTGATCTGAATACAGAGACGTTGTGCTTTGCTGTCTGGTCGCTTGCATGTGCTGATCGTCAAACTGCCTCCCGATCGGTTCAAATGATCGACCCTCATTTGCTTCTCGTTGATCACTGTATTTAGCGTCTGCATCTCGCTGTACTTGTTTTTGGTGACGAGACCAAGCGAGAAAATTGCTATAAGCAAAATAACTACTACTGAAATCAGTCCCATATTCAAAATGGTAAGTTTTTTCTGTACCGCTTGATTCTGGGCTTGTTGTTCTTGGCTCTGTATTTGCTCGTTTAATTTCGTTAAATGGCTCAATTTCGATTGCAGTAAGGTTTGATACTGGCTCAATTCCTTCTCGACCGTCTGGGCGTTGTTTTGAATGCTCTGGGCTATTTTCTCGTCCGACTGTTGGATAGCGGTCGCTGTGATATTGGCTCTTGTGTTCAAGCTGTCTCTGATAGTCTGTGACGTTTGCTCGATACCGCTCAGAAGTTGTTCCTCTGTATTCTTCAATTCGTTGTTGTACTTCTTGTCGATATTCGCCAGTAGCTCTAAAGCTTTGCTCATAAATCTCGCCCTCTAAACGGATAGGACGTTTTGCGCCCTCATACGGGTTTTCAATGGATATGGAATTTTTTACTTGTCGGGTGACATTGATTTGATTCGATTCAAGCCATTGCACCAATTCTTGCCGATCGGCAACTTCACCATTGGCAACCGCTCGGTAAACACGTTGATGTAACTGCTCTTTAAAATCCTTAATATCTTTGGGTAGATTCTTTTTATTTAAAAATAGCTGTCGATGTTCAGGATCATCGGGGTCATACAGTGAATGTTCGGTATTGGTGATCTGCTTAAATAGATCGACTCGATCTAAATCGACTGGCGCATAGAATGGCTGTAGGCGTTTGCCTGTTGAAAGCTCAACATTGGGAATCACAAAATTAAGCTCAAGCCTTGTCTCACCTGTGTCCTGATTAATTTTGTCTTGGTGCTGTACCCATAAAATTTGATACTGGTCTTTATCTAGTCCTGGAAATAAACATTCCTCAAAATTTTGCATTATTTTCTGTTTATCCTGGTCAGATAAATCATGCTCATAAAAGGACAAACAACCACTGGTATATTTTTTTGCAAAAGGACTGCTATCAATCAATTGTGCTGTCAGTTCTACATCACCACTAAGCACCTGTGCGTGTTCACGCTCTCGATCTTCACCCAATAAATAATCAAGACAACCTTTTGACAAACCTGAACCATGTCGAAAAAAATCAACGATCATCTGGACGTAACTCCCGAAGCTGTTGATCAATTGAAATCAATAAATGAAGTAACTTCACTTTGTCAAAAGTACCTACCCCTGCAATATCGGTATTCACGGCTTTGGCAATCTGATTCACATTATTACCAATTCGACCAAGTTCTAAAATTAACACTCGCTCTGTCTTGCTATACGAAGATTCAACAACCTTTGTTACTTTAATTTTTTGGTCATCATCTGCTTTGGAATTATGAATTTTAGTCGCTTTCTCTACTGCTGCTTGTCTAAGTAACTTTGCAATCGAACCATAAGGATTATTTGAATCAAGCAATTGATATTCTGATTCAGAAAGTCTGACTTTAAAGGTTCTCTCTCGAACAGCTTTACCTTGCTTATTCTCTTGTTGTTCATGTCCTGACATTTCAATCTACCCTGCTTTGGCTTTTGTAAGCTTTAAATTGGAAAATCTTTGATTTTTCTTTTTAAAGCTTTTCGGGGGTATCGGGGGTGAAGCCCCTGATCAAGGTCACAGACTATCACTGTTTAACAAAGTTAAATAGGGGTAGCTGTGTATCCTTGCTTATTTAAAAATGGACAAAGTTGTTATATGAAAATTAAATCAATTGACGCGGTATATAAACTCTAGGAAGTATTGGCATAAATCTTGTAAAACAAAATGCTCTCAACTCTCTTTCAACGTCCCCACATCCCTCGCTTTGCTCGGGCTGATGGTGAACGTTGAGAGAGTTTCGGCAATACTTTCCCTAAGGGTCGCTGATTCAAAATCAACATCCCTTAAGTATTGCCGATTAACCTGTAATTGGGCTGACGGAGCCACGCATCGGTCGTATCCGCACATGGTTTTGCTGACCATGCAGACAAGGACTAAAGGTTTTGCACCTTCTCCCACACGCTCCCTGTCGAAGTATGGCGATATCTCTGCGAGGATTCCTCCAACATGCAACTTCACCGACCTATACAACTACTTCCAACGCTCCGCCTATGTGAGATCCCCTGTAAGCGGTTTAGCCTTTCGACTATCGCTACGATGCACCAGTGACACTTATCCCTCCACATGCACCGCATATCTTCCTTTAAAAAAGGGCGCACAGAAGTAGATAAAGCTCGACCGTTAGGTGCTTATTTGATGATTTAAACTACTGAATTAACGAAGGACTTCAAATTGAGGCTTGTCAAACTAGTTCTTTTCTTTAAAATAGGAACTGGTACTAGCCGTAAGGTGAATATCAGTATGAGTTGGTAGCTCTGCCGATCTTTCGTTAATTGATGTTGGTAGCATCAAATAACTGTACCCACAGAATATAAAGCGAAAGTCCAATAAGTTTCAAGACTTATTGGACTTTTTCTTTTTTATAAAGATAATTTTAAAAATTATTTATAAGCCAAATAGTTGAGACTTAAATTGGGAATTCTCGTTAATGACAATAAAGTTGTTACTTTCACCTCAGAAACAGAACAACTAGTAAATACGTCATTAGATGCTAACCCTAATCATCACAAACTTAATGACTTAATTGTGCATAGTGTCTTTAAACGTTTGTATAGTCGTCAGGGGGGTGATGGGAATCCTTTAATTTACGCCCTAAAAGGACAAAAAGGATTCTCAATATCTCTTAAAGAGTGTGGAAAATTCAACCCCAATATCTCTAAAATTCTCCATAGCTTAATGCATGAAAAAGATTATGAAGTAATCCTTACAATGCCATCATCCCACAAAGTAGTAGAGAGATTTGCCAAAAAAATCAATAGAATAAATAAAAATCATTGTATTTTAATTAATGAACAGGATATTGCTGCATGGTACCTTTAGCTTGCATCGTCAGTAATAATTGAATGAGCAAGCCACTCATACAAACAATAAAGGCCACCACCCACCAATCTTTTTTAGAACTAAACGTGTACATTGCATCCCCCATCTATTGTTTTCATTCTATACAAGATTTTTCGATTGGCATGCAACTTTGCAGATTAATTTTAAAGCACATAAAAAAACGCCCCGAAGAGCGTATTTTTTCAATCTTTGCTTCACGATTAAAATAAATATGGGCGCACAAAAATCAGGAAGAAAATACCCAACATCAAAAACCATTTTAAGAAATAGTACAATTTTCGATTGGTCTTTTTCAGTGCTTTGGCTTTGATCCGAATTTGATAAACATAACCAAAAACTTTATTGAGTCCACCCGTTTGATCCCCATGTTCATTTGGTGAACTGGCTGCGGTCATGATATTTTTACCAAACCAATGGTTAAAGCGTGCCATCAACTTTGAGCTTAACGGTCGCTCAACATCGGCAAAGAAAATGATGCGGTTTTGTTCAGTCTTATTTTCTGCATAGTGAATATAAGTTTCATCAAACACCACACTTTCACCATCACGCCATGAATAACGCTGACCATCGACATCAATAAAGCAACGATCATCATTCGGCGTTAGTAGCCCCAAGTGATAACGCAATGAACCAGCATACGGGTCACGGTGACGTACCAAACGGCTGTCCGGCGCAAGCTCAGTAAACATTGCAGCTTTAATTGAAGGCAACGTTTTCAGCAGTTCTGTGGTTTTAGGACAAAGCTCTGCCGCAGAAGGATGTGCAGAGTCATACCATTTCAAATAGAAACGTTTCCAGCCGGTTTTAAAAAAGGAGTTAAAACCTAAATCATCATAACTACTCGA
>NZ_CP039153.1 GCF_013343215.1 Acinetobacter sp. 10FS3-1 | reverse complement strand
GAAGCACCAGTATTATTTATTATGCTATGACACCTTAATTAATTTTAGTGCTATAAGCAAGGTAAACGGTGTCATATTGCAAGGTAAACGGTGTCATATTGCAAGGTAAACGGTGTCATATTGCAAGGTAAACGGTGTCATATGAAGTCTAGAAGCCTTTATTTACAAGGCTTTCAGCTTACCTAAAAGCATTTAAAAACTTTAAAATAATTAAAAGCCCAGGCAAGGAAAAATTGCCCTATGTTTTCGCTACGCTCAAACTCTATTGAACTTCGCTTTCGCTCAGTTCGTAGGGGCAATTTTTGGCTTAAAATTTCGTGACTTTTTAAAAAAGAAAAGCAACTAGGAATTCGCTTCGCTCATAGAACTTTTTCACTCGCTTCGCTCGACATAAAGCCACCGTAATCAGTTCGCACCCATTCGGGATGCTCTGATTCTGAGTTCTTGATACACAGGGGAGCCTGTAATCAGGGAAAAACAGGTGAAAAAATTTAGATCCCTGTAGTTCGCTCGTAGACACTCGCTAAATGCTCTCATTTGCGATTTAAGAGTTTTTTCTTAACTCAACTATAATCTTACTGTGGTTTAGCAAAACATCGCTAAAAACCCTATTTTTTTGCGTTTAAACAGCATTCACCAAGGTCGGTAATCGTTGTTATTTTCATTTTCTGGTTTTTTAGGCTCATTTTTCTGCTGTTTTTCCAATTCTTGGCGTTTTAAAAATGCCAAATGTTCTCGTTCGTGTCTTTCTTGTTCATAGCGTTGTTCTTTTTGCTCTCGTTCTTTACGTAATTGCTCTCTAAATTCACTTTCTCTGCGATCATTTTCAATTCTTCGTTGGCGATCTACTTCCGCTTGGCGTACTTGCTGCATTCTTTCTTGTTCAATTTTGAGATCATCTGCCCGTTTTGCTTTAAGGAGGGGACTCATATCATCATTAAAATCATGTAGGGTATCGAATGAATGAACGTACTCTCGTTTTAGCTTCTGCCAAAACGAGGGTTTTATCGTTGGTCGTTCAATCCCATTATTTTCCAGTATCTCTGAGCATTGGCCTAAGCGTTGGACAACATTCTCAATATCGTATTCTTTAGCAAGTTGTTCGACCTCGGTTGCGTATTCTCTCCAGTTCTCATTTTTTGCCTGTTCTACTGATTTTTCAGTCGCATAAAAATCAGGTTTTTTTATATCTCTGTAAGTATGATGATAAGAGTCATAAAACAAATTATTGGTATGTAAGTAAAAATCGCTTTTGTTTTCTGCTAACCATCGTTTTGTCTTGGTGAGATTTGATTCAATCTGCTTTTGATTATCAGCAGCATTGCTTTGAATGGTGTAAAACTGATTGGCAAATTCTGCATAAATATCCTGGCACCGGATGAAGTCATCATATGCGTTGTCGATCTGTTGAACCTGTTGTTCTTGCAGGCGTTCTTCTTCTAGGTTGAGATTTACTAATTCTGCTAAAAGCTCTTTTTCTTCTGCTTCGGTTAACTGAAGTTCGTTTTCCAGCTGGGGAATCTGATCTTCTAATCGACTTGGAACAATAATTTCTTGATCAAGGCCCTTGATGATCTGTTGGTATTCTCGTGCAGCATCTAAATTTTTGGCTTTGATTGCATCATTTTCAAGTGCAATTCTTGGTAGCACAATTTCAGTGTTACGTTCTTCAAGCGGTCTTTTTTGTTCCTCGTCATATTGTCTGCGAAGTGCTGTAGCTTCATGCCCTTCATGATGAGTGGGTTCAAGAAAGTCTAAGCCCTGATCCTTGTAACTCCGGTGGTCGATGCGTTCGTCTAGTCCGGCATTTTCCAATACTGTGTTTACAACATTGGCAAAAGTTGCTCGGCTGTCCTTCAGGATCTCGGGACCATGGTCGTTGAAGATTCTTTGTTTCTTTCCTAATTCGCCTTTTTCATTGATGAGTCTGGTAGTGAACATCATGTGTACGTGATAGTTTTTATTATTGGTTTCATCGTTATGTTCATGTGGTGCATGGATGCAGGCATCGACAATAACATTGTGCTTGTTCACAAAGTCTCGGCAAAAGTCATCAACGATTTTTATGCGTTCTGCATCTGTTAATTCATGTGGTAAAGCACAGATATATTCTTTGGCGAGTCGTGCATTGGCTTTCATTGAGCCATTGGCATTGAATTCTTTTTTTTCTACTGTATTCCAAAGTGTTTGACGGTCTAAAAGTTTTGTATTGGTATGTTCTGGTGCATAAATATTTTTGTATGCAAGTCCCTTTTTTTTAGTGTAGTCCTGAGTCTTTCCAAAAGTCAGATCCTCTAATTTTTCACAGGCACGATAAGCAGCACAAGCAACGGCTGAACGTCCGTCACTTCGTGAGATGTTGCTTTCATTCAAATGAAAAATTGCCACTTTAAAAACCTAAATTTCTGCATACCGTGGTTTTGATTTTTGCAACTTTGAAAAAGTTGCTGACCATGCTAAAGCGAGGTCATGGGGTACAGGGGAAACCCCTGTCGCAACGCCCACTTTTGAATGAAATGATAAAAATGGGTAAGTGCGCCCTTCGTTTCACTCCGGGAAAACTTCGCTTCGCTACGTTTGATATTGCTCGCTTTGTTTTTTGACTCTATGATGATGTTTGATTATTGATCATCACGGTTTAATACTATGTCAGATATTCAAGAAAAGAAAGATGCAGTTTTAAAGAAACTCACCAAAGCACAGCAGAAAAAATTATCCCTGCAAGAGCAAATTGAGTATTTAAAAAAAGAACAAGAGCAGATCTTAGAACAGGCAAAACAGAAACAGAATGAGCTTAAACTCAAACAGCAAAAACTTTTAAGCGAAGCAAAAGCCCAAGAACGGAAAAATGAAACTAGACGGAAAATTTTGCTTGGCGCTTGGGTTTTGAATAAATTTAAGAATGATGAATCTTTTAAACATCAATGGGCTGATTTTGAGCAGTTTTTAAGTGCGGAAAGTAAGACAGAAGAAAATAGACAGAAAGATAAAGAGCTTTTTAATGATTTTTTTAAGGGATAAGTTCTAAATTTCATATAAGAAGTTTTATGTTAAATCAGTTGATAATTTTGATAAAAATTATCGGATTACTAATTTTCACCTAAGATCACCGTAATTTTGATATTCTTATCATTCTTATTGTTTTTATTAAAATTGGTCTATTTGAATGCTGAAAAGTATAAGTTTAGAAAATTTCAAAAGTTATAGCGCTGAACAAAGCTTAGCATTAGGCCCTTTAAACTTGCTAATTGGAGCTAATGCTGCTGGTAAGTCGAATATTATTGAAGCTTTAAGACTAATTAAATGGTTTATATCAGGAGTGGATCTAGATTCTATTCAAAATAAACTAGAAGAATCAGATAAATGGTTTAGAGGTGATTTTCACGATCTAGTCTATATGTGTGAACATATTCCTATGACCTTGAAAATGAATTTCGATAATAAAGTTCAATATAGCTTTTCTATAAAAATTTTTGATAATGAATCAATATCATTGGTAAATGAAAAATTAACCATAGGTAAAAAAGTAATTTACGAAACAATTGAAAATAAGGATGAGAGCAAACAAGGTTTTTTGAAAGTAAAAATCAAGCCTAATACACCCAAAGGTTCGCCATCTAGATCTTTTAATTTTCATCCAAAAAATAAAATGGCAATATTGCCAAACATTAACAATATTCTTAATTTAATAACTGAAAACTTTGGCAATGATGAGAAAGGAGCATTTAGTGTTGATGAACAAATTTTATTAATTGATCAATGTTTAGATGATTTAAAGTCTATTCAATTCTTTGATTTTGTTCCTAGTTCAATGCGATCGTTTTCAAGAATAACTCCTAATTTAAATTTTAAAGGATCAAATTTATCAGGTGTTTTAAAAAACTTAGAAATGGAAGGGAAAATAGATCAAGTCTTAGACTTCATAAAAAATCTTCCTGAACAAAAATTTGTTGGTATAAGTTTTTTCGAAGATAATCGAGAACGTTTTTCTGTTGAACTCGAAGAAAGTTTTGGTGATGAGAATTCATCTAAGAAATGGTCAATAGAGTTACTGTCAGATGGTACTGTGCGGGTTCTTGCTATTGCTGCTGCACTGATGACAGCTAAACCAGGTTCTCTTTTAGTATTTGAAGAATTAGATAATGGTATACATCCAAATAAAGCAAAAATACTTTTAAATCAGATATATGAATATGCTAGGGATAATAAAATAAAGTTATTGATTACAACTCACAATCCAGCTCTGATGGATGGAGTGCCTAATGAAGCTTTAGAGTACGTGTCTTTTGCTTATAGAGATAAAGAAAAAGGTCATAGCTGTTTAACAAGATTATCTGAACTTGATGATTATGTTGGTCTTGTATCCCAAGGACCATTAGGTGATCTAGTTACAAAAGGTATAGTTGATAGATTCGTTAAGAATCCTTTATCTAGTGAAGATAAACGAACTATAGCTTTGAGTTGGTTAGAGTCGATGAAAGGTAAACATCGTGAATAATATTTGTTTAATTGATACAAGTGTTTTCCTAAATATTTTAGATGTACCTTCAAAGAACTCAGATAGAGAAGAAGTATTCGAATCATTTGAAACTTACACTAAGTTAGGTTGTGAATTTATTATCCCAGTAGCTACAATTATTGAAACTGGTAATCATATCGCTCAAAATGGTGATGGGAATACTAGACGGCAAGTAGCACAAGATTTTTATGAGCTTTTAGAGAAAAGTTATGCAAATGAAGCTCCTTTTATCTTTTCTAGTATATTTTCAAATGAACAGCTTCGAGAATGGATAGCTTTATTTCCTGATCATGCTGGAAGAAATAAATCACCACAGAAAACTACAGAGGGTACTAGTTTAGGTGATTTAACAATTATTAAAGAGTTTGAAATGTTATGTGAACTTCATCCTCGTGCCGATATATTTATTTGGTCACTAGACTGTGATTTGAAAATTTATATAAGAAATGTAAAAAAAATAGGGAAATGAAGTTTTCCTAAAATTAACATAATACACGTTATACGAATCTAAAAATGGGAGCCTATAGCTCCCATTTTTATTGTTAAACGTTGAATCCTATATGTTTTCCTGTTGGAAGCTCTACATCAATACGGAGCTTCCCACCCATTGCCTCAACATACTTTTTCATGGTTGAAATCTTAAGATCATTGCCACGATTTTCTATTGCTGAAAGCGATGGCTGTTTTATTCCCAAAGTTTCAGCAAGCTCTTTTTGAGAAATTTCGAGTTCTTCACGAATAAGATGAAGCTGATTTTCTAGCAGTAATTCATCTGCCATTTTTTGAATACGGGCTTGGCTCTCTGGAGAGCGGCTAGCTAACAATTCTTGCAGAGTCTTAGCCATTAGATTTATCTCCTAGGGTGGTGAGATGAAGTTGGTATTGTTCATCTGCAATATCCAGCATGTCTTTATAAAAACGCTTTTTACCGCCTTTATCAGCAATACATAGAACAATAGCCTGTCGTAAGGGATCAAATGCGAAAAAAGCTCTTAAGGGTCTACCGCGATGTTGAACACGCAGTTCTTTCATATTGGTAAATTTAGACTCATACACAGTATCTACTAAAGGACGGCCTAAACTCGGTCCCTGCTGCTGTAGAACAACCAGGGCAGCTAGGACCTTCTCTTGTGTCGATTCATCTTGCTGTTCAAGCCACTGATTAAATAGATCTGTCGTAATGACTGTCCACATACCACAACCAAAATATAGATTATAGTCTATATTTTAAGGGCATTATGCTTGTTTTTGCAAATGAGAAAGGATAAACAATAAAAAACCCCAGCATCCTGCTGGGGTTTCTCATATTGGGTTGCTAGGTATGACTCCTGTCTTACCTCACGCTCCTGGTGCGATCTTTCTTATTCTTGTTGTTTGGAACATCCTGTTCTCTATGACTTCATCATAGGAAAATTCACCTATCCTGGACAGCCGCAAAGGGCCGAGTTTCATGTGAGCCAAAGCGTACAAAATAGCCTAAATTTTATCCACAAAAAATGTGGATAATTTTGGACATTGAGGCATTGATAAAATTTGAAAAACCTCAAAATTGACTATTTTTTAAACAATTTTATTGGCAAGAAGTATCAAAACCGCTCATAAAAAAACCGACTTGTTTCCAAGTCGGTTTTTTAGGTTTTGCGCCTTGTCTATTTATAACATAATTAATTGATATGCATATGTTTTTTAAATTGCATTTCGTATAACCACCATTATGTTAAATGGATGGTGAATTGGTGGAAAATTCTAGTTTTTAAAATTGCGAATAAGAGATTTTATGTTAAATAGGTTCGATTAAGCAGATCGTCTTCTAATTTTGAACATTGCTCATCATCAATGACTCCGGTAATACTTTGTAGCCACAACCCATCTGCTGCTAAACGAAGTAACTCTAAATCAGGATGACTATCCGTTTCTGCATGTTGAGATAATCTATTTTTTAGCCATTCCATCCAAATTTTATTAAAGGTAGGCTCTGTGATCATAGTCATTGATAACGCTGACCAAGCAGAAACCACCCCATCTATTTGATGGATAAAAGAACTATGAATATAAGCTCGTGTGAATTTACCATATTCTGTTGGATCGCGTTTAATCAAGTATTCAACTGTTTGATCTAAATCAAGAATTATTTGATTGAACATTTCTTCTATCAAATTTTTTTTATTCGGGAAATGGTGAAATACCCCCCCTTTTGTTATACCTACTGCTGTAGCAATATTTTGAATAGAAACACCAGAAATACCCTTTTGAGAAACAAGAATAGTTGCCTGTTCAAGGATGCGCTTTCGAATAACCTCTGGTTGCTTCTTTTGTTGCCGAATTTCTTTCACTTAATGACCTGCTGATTGCGAAAATAAATTAATAATTATTACGCCAGATACGATAAAACCAATTCCAATTAAAGCAGGATTATCTAGTGTCTGTTTAAAAACAAAGTAGCCAACTACAGCAGTTAGAACAATCCCAACACCAGCCCATATAGCGTATGCGATACCTAAAGGGATTGTTTTAATAACTTGTGATAATAAATAAAATGCCGTGCTAAAAAAAATAAAGACCATCACGCTTGGAAAAAGTTTTGTAAACCCTTCCGATTTAACTAAAAAACTACTTCCAATCACTTCGGAAACTATTGCAAATCCAAGTAATACATAAGCGAGTAACACACTGTTCATAAGTAATCATACCTAAAATATCAATCGGAAGGTATGTTAAATTTTCAAAAAAAAAATTATCAATAATTATTTTAGATTTTCTAAAATTAACATAATACACCTTATACGAAATGCTATTTTTATTCCTTTAAAAATCAATTTCTTATATACTATCAAAAAGCCCATTCCCCCTCGAATGGGCTTTTTTTATGTTTTTACATGTTCCACGCCTACTATTTAAGCAATGTTTCACGACTTTGATTAGGTCAATTGAATAATCAGGATGCCTGGTCTTTTTCTTTTTGGCGTTCATCCAGCTCTTTCTTCAGTGCCTTTTTATCCTGGTACGATGCAATCAGCATAATCGGGATCAGCAGCGGAGCCACAATAATGCCCAGGGCAATATCTTTCAGTTTCGGCATGATCTCTCTCCCTTGATTGCTCAGTCATGATCAAAAACAGCATTCAGTACACGGCCAAATAAGCCACGTTTTTTGTGTTGTGGCACTGCCACATTTTGCAACGTGGCATGCTGTAGCGTTTGGGTGTGGTATGCCGTAGTTTCTTGCTGTGGCACTGCCACATTTTCTGCAATATTTAATTCATTATTCTTTTTATTATCATTGTCTTGTTGTGTTGTCGCATGCTGTGGTAGATCGGTGTCGCATGCCGTAGCATCTTGTTGTGGTGCTGCTGTGGCAGGTGCAACACTTTTCAGCTCAATGAGTGTTTGCATACGGTCAATTTGTTGCATTAACCGTTCTTCACGTTCTTGGTATTTTTTGACTTCATTTTCTAAATGGGCAATAAGTTTTTTTGTAGATTCATCACCTTCTTGCTTAGATGATTCAATTTTTTGAGATGTTTGCTCAGGTTCTCCAAAGCATCGGATGACCTCTGCTAGATCGAATTGTCCATCACTGGAGCGTGATAAACGTCCATTACGTACAGCTCTGTAAATAGTTGATCTATCCACATGAAATTTTTTAGATACTTCACTTAGTGATAACTTAGCCATTTACGGTGTCCTTTTTATTTGATGGCATATATCCCACTTTTTTTAGGTATGGGTATAGTTCTTTTATTCGGTCAGGGTCTTGCAGCATCTCAGCAATACGAATAGCAAATTGCGGATAGCTTTCAGTTCCCTGGGAATAACGACCCATTTCAGGAAGTTCGGAAAGTTTATTTGCAAACATATGCCGTTGAGCATCGGTCATCTTTGAAGAAAGACCCAAAGTATCCGGATCTCTTTCTATTGATGGGCTGTCCTTCTTTTTCTGTTTAAAGTTAAAAGAAAATCCTGAAATTGATCGACCTCTTTTGTGTTGTTCATACTTCACTGTGATATCTGTATGTTCGTTAATTTGTTTAATAGCGAGCTCAAGTACACTAGTTTTAAAGCGTTCCATACGCTTGTACTCAGTATCGAGTACGCCAATTCTTTGACGGAAATCACTTAGCTCTATAATTGGAGTAGAGCCCGTACTTCTCCAAGCAATTAATAACTCATATAAACGAACAGCATAAGCACTACTGAGATTACTAACTTGCTGCAATTCGTATTTAGTAAAATGCTCTTCTAAGCGCGTAATTAATGGAACTATGGCAGGGGCAAAAATAAGCTTAACCACTGCTTCATTATCTACATATCCAATTTCACTAACCCAACGGGATCTATAGTTCTCAATATTCCCTCTTTCATTTATTTTTTGATAGCTGAATTGTCTTGCGAATAAATCATTACAGGCATCTTTTAATGCCTGATAAGCGGTATTGCGATGTACGCCAAATTGATTGATATAGCTTTCTGCATGGACAGTTAAGGGATCATTAGCATTAATCCCTTTCCCACTTTCTCTTGCCTCAACAATAGCTAATAAAATTAAACGTTGTTCTACTAAATCTAAGTTATAACTTGCATTAATTAAGGCATTGTCTTTTACAACTAACTCTCTCAT
>NZ_CP039152.1 GCF_013343215.1 Acinetobacter sp. 10FS3-1 | reverse complement strand
ATGAAAAATTTATATTTTTAAGTCAATAAGACGAGGTTATATTATCAACTCGCTTAATGCAAGGTAAACCTCGTTTTAATGCAAGGTAAACCTCGTTTTAATGCAAGGTAAACCTCGTTTTAATGCAAGGTAAACCTCGTTTTATAATCTCTCAAAGCCTTATAAATTCAGGTTTACAGGCTATCTAAAAGCATTTAAAAGCTTAAAAATAATTAAAAGCATATTTCATGAAAAATTGCCCTTGGTTTTCGCTTCGCTCAAACTCTATTGAATCTCGCTTTCGCTCGATTCGTCGGGGCAATTTTTGGTTCATATTTTCGTGAATTTGAGAAAAAGCAAAAGCAAGATCAAAAGCAGCTCGGAATTCGCTTCGCTCATGAGCTTTTTTTCTCGCTACGCTCGATTTAGGAATCAAACTTGGAAAGTTCGCACCCATGCGGGATGCTCTGTGATGCAGGTGATTGATGGATAGGGAGCTTGTAATCAGGGAAAGGGATGGGCAAATTTTCTCAGTTCGCTCGTAGACACTCGCTCTGTTTATCGACTCATGCCACGAGATTTCATTTTAGGAGCTTGTTGCTGTGCTTTGAGCTGTTGTTCTTGTCTGAGTTTCATCTGTTGTTCTGCTTTGATCTCATCCACACATTTTTTAATGACTTGATAGGATGGGTATAGAGTCTGGTATTGCTTGGCTTTGGCCGGATGTTGTTGTTGGTACTGCTTCCAGGCATGTTCTTTGAACTTTTTATTCTCCAATAAATCCTTCACACCATGTTTTTTCTGGTGTTCATGCTGACCTTTCAACTTTTTGTGTTCCTGGTAGATCTCATCACGTTGGGCTTCCCAGGCTTTTTTTCCAAACAGTAAGGGTTTGTTCTGGGTTAATTCGTTGTATTGATCGACCAGGCTTTGCAATTTGTCATGACTTTGCTTGAGTCCGCTTTTCACGATCTCCTGGGCAAGGTGCTGATTGAACTCGTTTTGATGTTTGTGGTGCTTGGTCAGGTTTATTTCGGCTTGTTTGAGATTGCGCTGCATAAAATCCAGGTCTAGATTCGCGTCTTTTGCGCTGATTTCGCGATTTAGCACTTTACCAAGGGTTTCCCTCTGTTTTTCCTCAAATAGGGCTTTTTCGTCAATTGGTGACGTTTTAGCGCTATTTTTGATTTGGGGCTGCTGTTCAGTTTTCAGTGTGCTGAGTTTGATCTCATTTTCAGCAATCAGCAGATCCATATTTTTGCCGTATTGCAGCTGCGCCTGATTTCTCTGTTTGATTTCATCATTACTACGGCTGATTTCGGTCTCAATCCCTTTTCGGCGCAGTTCGGTGACTTTCGGCCCTTCGTGCAGGGTGGCTTCCAGACCATTCTCCTGGTCTTTGTAGCTGCGGTGGTCGACTCGGGCGGTGTATCCGGCCATGTCCAGGTGCATATTGCAGATATCGGCAAAGTGTTTCCGCCAGTGTTCGATTTCTCCACTGTGTTTCTGATCCAGTTCCCGGGTTTTCTCGGTAAAACCTTCGGGAGTGAGCTTGCGTGTGCTCATCAGGATATGGGCGTGATAATTGCGTTCATCGCTGCCGGATCCAGTATGCGGGGCATGGATACAGGCATCGACAGCCACCTGATGTCTGTCCACGATACTGGCGCATAGTTCTTCGAGCATGGCCAGGCGTTGTTCCTGATTTAATTCACTTGGAAAAGCGATTTCAAATTCCCGGGCAACTGTCGAGTTTTTTCGTGTTTCTCGCTGTTCTACTTCATTCCAGAGTCTTTCCCGGTTTTTTAAATGCTCTGGTGCGTCTTTGGGTAAATAAATCTCTTTATATTCCACGCCAGTTTTTCGGCTGTAATCATGTTCCCGGCCTTCACGTTCGCAATAGATCTTTTCACCGGCCCGATAAGCGATTGCAGCAGTGGCGGAACGCCCTGCTGATCGTGCTACGGTTTTGACTGAAAAGTGGTAAATCGCCATGTCTATTTTTCGCTTTTAAATTTTCACGTAGTGAAATACAACCGTGAATACGGTTGTCGGGGTATTGGGGAGACCCCAATCGTACTTGCAAACGAAGTTTGCATAAGTGCGCTCTTCGAGGAAAACATTACTATACATATAGCACCTTGAATGCAGATTCAAGTGCGCTTATGTTAGGGATGGTTTCCCAGGATGATGGTATTGGATTAATGAGTGTTACTGAAACATTAGACAGCAAAATTAAAGCCCAGGAAGAAAAGCTGAAACAGCTTAAAGCTCAAAGACAGGCAGCACTGGCAAGAGAACGAGCCAAAGAGAAAGAACAGGCAAGAAAGGACGATACCAGACGTAAGATTTTAATCGGATCCTGCATGTTGAAAATCACCGAAGATGATGAACAAGCCAGAGCTAAATTAATTGCTCAGATGGATAAGTATTTAACGGATGAAAGAGATCGTAAGCTGTTTGATCTACCGGCAGTTAATTATTAATTTTTTGAAAAGATACATAGGAATTTGAAATGAGATTGCTAATTGCTTTAATTTTTCCATGGCTGCTGTTTTTCACCATAGGACGACCATTTGCAGGCATCATTTGTTTGCTACTTCAGATTACAGTTTTAGGTTGGATCCCGGCTGCCATCTGGGCGGTCTATGCTTTGTCGCAATACAAGACTGATCAGAAAATTAAAAGAGCAATTCGCTCATCATAAATAGTGTAATTGTGTGATTTTTAGATCTGATTAATTTTGTGATTTCCATCACACTTATCCATGAGTAAATGATCAGATTGTGAGGATTATTTGAGCAATAAGTGATTTAATAAATCTTATAACAATAACTATAAAACTCCAGAGGGAAAAAAATTAACCCTCTAATTCTTAGTTAGAAAAATAATTAAAACAAGAATTAGAGGGTTTCATTTTTATCGCATTCACTCTATTTTGCCACAAAGCTCCTATCCAATAAGGGTATGGGGCTACTTTTTTGACTTCGCATAAGAGATTTTATGTTAAATAGCCATTTTAACTAACTAAATGGTGTCTAGAAAATTGGTGGCTATTCAAACGTGTGAGGTGCTGTGCGCCTATGCGCTTTTAGATGGAGTTTCCATATATAAAGCATGTGATACAAGTATATCTATTAGCTTTAATATTTCCGACTGATACTTATCGAGAAAATTACCAATATTTCCCATTTCTTTACTTGTCTTTATTTGATCTATATTTTTTATTTTATCTAAAACTAAAGTAATTTTTATATATAGATCATACATAACATTTCTAATTAAAAGTATTTCAGTTGTTTTAAATTTCTTCTTTTTTATTAAATCTATAAATGAGTCAATTTCAATAATGATTTTACTATTTTTATCTCTAAAATCAGATAATGTACTTTCAATTTTATCTATATCTTCAATAAGATACATATTACTTAAAATATTTCTTTTAATTTTTAATTCATTCACATTATCTAATAGTTTTTTAGCTTCATTTGCTATAACTTCTTTACCTTTCTGATCATGCCATTTGTTATATATATATACAGCAACTATTATCGGTGAAGCTATTGTTGCCGCTACTCCTAAATAAGTTCCCATCACATTTTGATAGGTAGCAATAATTGACCAATCCCAACTACAAACATCCATATACTATCCTTTTAAAACTCTATATACAGTAGCAACGCCACACCCTACAGCCTTTGCTATTTCTTCTTTTATTAAGCCTTTAGCATTCAATTCTTTAATTCTAGCATGTTTAGCTGTATCAGCTTTTTTGCCTGTAGGTTTGTATCCGCTTCTTTTTAAACCTTGTTTAATTCGCTCTCTACGCTTGTCATTGTCTAAACGTGCCATAGTGGCTAACAGGTCTATGAGCATGTTATTTACAAGATTTAGAATAGAGCTTGTAATGTTGTCGCTTGAATTAACAAGCATGTGTGTAGTCGGTAGATCAGCAACAACTAGCTTTAATCCTTTTTCTTTAATGCGACCTTTCAATACATCAAAATCATTTTGAGATAGTCTAGATAAACGGTCTACGCTTTCAACTAACAACGTATCTCCATTTCTTGATTCATCTAATAATCTATTCAATACAGGACGATCTAGTTTTGTACCTGATTCGTTCTCTACATACTCTTTCACATCAGCTTTTATGGTTAAGGCAAACTTTCTTAAATCGTCTAATGCTCTTTCTGCATCTTGGTCTTTTGTACTTGCTCTTACGTAGATTCGAACTGTCATTTCTCATTTAAACCTATTTTATAAGTATTATGATAATAATATCATTTAATTAAAAAAGATAGTTTATTGATATGTTTTTTATCATTAAATATTATTATTTTTTGAGTATAGTCTAATGATAGCTTTTATCAGTCTTAAATACTTATAATGCTATATTCAGTTTACTTTTGAATAATTAAGAGATTTTTATGAAAAAAATATTAATCATCGGGTTAGTAAGTCTTTTTACTATAGGTTGTGCAACAACATCAGGATTAAATCCACAGACAGCAGTAAGTAATTTTGATGGTGTAAAAAGTGTAGCAATTGCTCCGCATGGTGCAGCATGTAAAAGTATGGTGTGCCCAATGGTTGGTGCATCATGGTTAGATGATCAGCCTGATAACGTTGGTATTACTATTCAACTATTCAATGAAATAGCAAATATTCACTCAGTATCTTTTAATATTGATGGAGAAATGATTACTTTAAAACCACTTGGAGTTACTCGTTTTGATGAAGCTGTAGGAGCTAACTATTCTCAAGTTACAATGGTTACTAGCTATAGCTTTTTAACTAAAATTCTGCAATCAAAAAGAACATGGATGAGGGTATCAACTAGCAAAGGCGCACATGAAGTAGCCATTGTAGATGGTGCTGTAGATAGTAAGGCTTTTAATGCACTTAAAAGATTTGATGCTCAAGTAAAAGAAGCATCTGCTAAATAGTTATAGGATTGCTACTTTAAGTTTAGTGATTATGAAAATTTCGTAGTGAAGCATGTCCTCCAATGGAGGTTATGCTTTCTCTACGTGAATGAAATAGTACAACTACCCTGCTAAAACAATGGACTGCTTCCAGTATCCTAGCTACGGGGTAGCTTAATTTTGAATCTACCTTAGCCTAAATTAGGCACTTTATTTAAAGAAAATAAAAATAGAAGACATCCGAATAAAATAATAGTTCCCATTATTTGGGTAAGATTTTTAATCGTCAGCCATAAGAGCCTTATAGAATGTACCCACTTCAGTTCTTGAAACTAGATGAGATAAACCTTCAATTAAGCTTTCTTTATCAGAATATGCTGATGTATCGTCTTTGACTTTTATTCTTAGTGGATAACCATCTTCATTTTCTATAATTTCAGCAATTGCATATGATTTAGCCCCATTAGATAAAATAAGGGCTTTATAAGATTCGAAAGAATATTCATTAAGGCTATGCATCATAGCTACAGTACTAGAAAATAAAGGATTTGATGTCTTATTCCGCAAGGTACGTGTTTGTTTTTCTATCTTAGAAAAAATTTTATTATTTGATGCTCTTTTAAAAGATTCAGAAAAATCCTCAAAGATTTCTGCAATCTCTTGTTTATTAACTTCAGCAACGTTTGCCCGTTCAATACCTACAGAGATACTTTCTTCAAAATTAAAATGGCTCATCAGTTATGATCTCCAAGTAAGGTTAAATTGGATTGGTAAGTGATCAGACCAACGCTCTTTAGAGTTTGTAAGATCAAAAAGATTTAATATTTTTAGTGAATTCTCAGCATACTTCCATCCTGATTCCCCTTCTATTAAATTTTTAGCAAACATAACTTGATCGAAGTTAAACCAATGCTGATGGTTTTTTTGTTTGTAAAAGTAAGTGCCGAGAGCTGGATATGGTAATGGAATGCTTAAAGGAGGGGGAACATTCAATAAATTCCAAGATGGATTATAAAGAAGTTCAAATCCATTTTTGCTTCGACTTGGAGATTTAGGCTCTCGAAAGCTGCACAAATCTTCTGTTAGGCTAGTGCAATATGGTTCAGTATTAAAGTCTCCAGTAATAATAATATTACTATTTTGGGATAGCCAGTTATCGAGATGAAACCTTAAGTTTTGAGCAACTTTCTCTCTTACTTTATGAATTTCGGGTGTCAATATGCTGGGCCAATGCACTAATACGAAGCTTAACATTTCTTGATTATTGAGATCCCAAAAGTCATATTTTTGACCACTTTTAGAAAACTCTCCTTTATAACTTGAATCTGTATTTTCACAATCTTGGTTATTAGGGGTAAGGATTAGCGCAAATTTATCTGAACGATAGATGATGCAGGTATCAAATCTAGTATTTCCTCTTTTTTGAGTACCATTTGCGACTCTATATGGAAGATCAAAACGAGTGAAAATACTATTCAAATATCCTACTGAGTTTTCGTCTATTTCTACTATTCCAAAGAAATCAATTCCTTGAAAAATCATACTAGAAATAAAACGCTTGCTAATTCTCCAATTTCGCTGATCTACCGGTGACCTAGCTGAACTTATTTGGGCATTCCATATAATTATTTTTAGATCAGAATTATTCACAACTAAATGTGAGTCAGTTAATGGCATTTCCATAAATCTGATTGATCCCAGTCAGTTGAGAATCCCATTTTTTCTAATGTCACAATTGAGGGAGCTGAATTGAAAAGATTTTGTAGTCTTTCAGTCATTCCATTTGAAATAGAAACATTATTAGATAGGTGTCTTAAAGGTACTAAACGACTATATAAAGTGAATTTTTTAGTAAAATGAGATTCTAATGTGTCTAAGGCTCGAGGGAAAAACACACCAAAGTTTCTGTTCCAAATCCTATTATGATGTGCACATAAATTTCTTAGATGAGAAAGAGTATGAAACCATGATTCCATTATATCTGCACTGGGAACATTAAAAGCTCTAGCAATTTCCTTTTTATCTTCGCTCAATAAATCTTTATAGACCTTTGACCATGTACCGAATGATAAAGTTTCAGTAATCATCCAAGATGGTGGATATTTAGGTGAATCATATTTATCTTGATAATGCTTAATAAATTGTTCTTTGGAATCCTGAATTTTTTGAAATAATCCTTCATGTTTAAATTCACTAGATACAATACTCATATCCATGAACCAATGAGCATTATTGTATTTATTAGACATGTATTCAGATAAGCAAGTCCGTAGAGCTACTTCAACTTTTTGTATTTCTTCTAAAACTATCAGTCTAAGCTTTCTATCAAATTCATAAAGATCAAGAATATCTTCAACCTTTACATTAGGTACAAAGCTTTTTGGTTCTATAGGTTTGGGTTTTCTCTGAGAGATATCCATTTTATAAAAAGGATAAAAATATCCTCGTAATCTGTAATATCCAATGTACTTTAAAGACTGTTGGGTCAAAGTATGATTTGAGCAGTCTAATCCTCTACTAGCCATTTTTGTTATTAAGTCATTAATGCTATTTGGTTTTTTTGAATATCTGATTTTATTCATAATTAATAACTTAATTTAACAGGCATAAAAAAACCTGTCATTTATGCTTATTTGTTAATCATAAGATTACAAATAGTCGCCGACAGGTGTTGTTAGATTTACTATAATAAATATACATGCATATGTCAATAAATTTACATGCATATGTCAAATCTATTGATTTTATTAAGATTATCTAAAATTAACATAATACACCTTATACGAAATGCGTTATAATTCTCTTGAAAATTCAACGCTGTAGTTCCTAGTTGATAGCCCGAACATCCCTGTTCGGGCTTTTTTTATCTTTTTTAGTGTTCCACGCTTAATAAATAAGCAATGTTCCACGATTTTATTCAGTTTTAATAAACATCATCCGGTTTTTTGAGGAGTCATTATTTCATGTGCTTGCACTGAAATTGGCTCATCAAAAAAGTGGAGTCCTGGTTAACCGTAAGGAAGGAAAAAACGACTCAGGAAGCCATTGCTGTCCCACAATTTTTCACAAGAGGAAGCTCATTTGAGCTTCCTCTTGTTTTATGGGTATTTTATCGGGTGAAAATAAAGCTTTTAAAGTTCTTCTTTCAAACAAATTCACTTGAATTATTCTGAGTAAACGTTGAACTGTCCAACCTGTTTTTCCTAAATGTCGAGCGAAACTCACCAATAAATAGGCGATCATCGCAATCCAGATTTGTGTCTGAATTGCGTTCCTGCTGCGGCCTAGAAACGCTTTTAATTTGAGATTCTGCTTAATCGCCTTAAAGAACAGCTCAACTTTCCAACGATCTTTATAAATCGCCGCAATGGTGGAGGCGGCTAAATGAAAGTTATTGCTGAGAAAGCTAAAGTGCTTGCCACTTTGCTGATCTCTATATTCAATTCTTCTTAACACTGGGGCTTTTCTTTTTAGGGCATGTGCGCTATTCAGCTGAATGGTTTCATCTTTTAGAATACCTTTGGATTCAAGCACTGGATGTTGCTGGATCACCTGATACACAGATTTAGGCCTAAAACGTGTGACAAATCCAATGTTTTGAGCAGTCAGATTTGCATACCATTGGTAATCGACATAGCCTTTATCAAAAACTACAATGCTGCCAGCAGGAAACTGGAATTTGCGGCCTTGTACCATGTCATTTTCTTTGCCATTTTCAACTGCAACAAACTCAGGAATATCATTGCTGTGATTCAATCCTATACTGAGTTTCATGCTGGCTTTTGAGTCGTGAACTTTGGCCCATTCACATAAGGAAAGCGACAGGTCAATATGACTGGCATCCAAGGAATACAAGGGATTCTTAAAGCGAAATTTATGAGCTACTTTTGAGTGTTCATAGTATTTAAGCAACTTGTAAAATAGCTGTTGATACAAGGTAGCAGGCTGCTGCTCATTGATTCGTGCCAGCGTGCTTCGGGGAATAGACTTTGCTCCGAGATGACTTAGCTTTTCCTGTTGGCACTCCAAATTGGATTGAATATCTCTCAGACTTTGCCTACAAGAGAATTGAGACATCAATATGGCAATAAACTGATCCCACCGGGAAGCCGCTCTAAATTTCTGTCCAACATGGTGTACTTTAGCAAGTTGTTCAAAATCCTGTCGCACAACAGGTTTAATTAGCTCATGAAATACGGTATTCTGATGTGACAAAACCTGAATCCTGGTCGTTAAAGTGTTTGTTTGCACTCATATTTTAACTGTTAGGACTCAGGTTTTTTTATTTAAAGCAAACTATGGGACAGCAGTGCTCAGGAAGCCCCTCTTTTTAGGTGTAGGCTCAATATGTTCTGGAACAGGGATGCGTTTGTTCTCTGGAGTAGTCAATCCGTCATAGTTCGATTCAGTCTGTGGCCGAGAATCTGTTGCTATATCCTGTTCAGATTCATGATCGGTAAACGTAGTCATATTGGCTTTTGGAGCTTCCAGTAAGCGCTGCATGGCCTCAATCTGTTCTTGATAAAACGATTCACGTTCTAATGATTGATTTTCTCTCTGTATTGCCTGATTTAATTGTTTTTCCAGCATGTCAACTTGACGTTTTAGCAAGTCAACTTCTGTTAAGTTATGCCTACTAGTTGATTGACTTTGGTTGACACTAGAATTGCTTTTTTGTGGTTCCCCAAAAACTCTCAAGGCTTCTGAAAAGTCAATTAATCCATCCGATCCTTTCGATAAATTTCCTTTCTTTATATGGGCATATACAGCTTGTCTTGAATATCCATATAATTTCGCTAGTTCTGAAACTGACAGTTTTTTCATTATGTAAACCAGTTTTCAAATAGTGTTAATAGTTGATTGTTAACTTTACTATGTCAATTGACATCATTCATTGAAAGCCGACTTTTCGAAGTAATGGCATAAATTCTTTTAATTTATTTGGCTCTTGCAGCATGGTTACAATCCGAGCAGCAAACTGTTCATAGCTTTCATTACCTTGTGAAAGTTTAGCCATCTCAGGAAGTTCTGATAATTTACTAGCAAATAAATATCGTTGTGCATCAGTCAAATTGATTTTTAGTTCTTTGTCCTGACTAATGTCATTGGCTGTATTTGTTGCTGACTTTTTCTGTTTGAAGCTAAATGAAAAGCCCGTAATGGATCTGCCGGTTTTATGTTGTTCAACTTTGACATTAATATCGGTATGTTCATTTACTTGCTTTAATGCAATGTCTAAAACATATTTCTTAAAATCGTACATCCTTTTGTATTCAGTCTCGAGTACACCTATTTTTTGTCTGAAATCGTAGATAGTTATAAGAGGCGTTTTTCCGGTACTACGCCACGCAATCAATATTTCATATAAGCGAACAGCATAAGCACTCGTTAAATTGCTTATTTGCTGTATCTCATACTTTGTAAATTGTTCTTCTAATCGAGTTATTAAAGGCACAATAGCTGGAGCAAAAATAAGTCTAACGACAGCCTCATTATCAATATAAGCAACCTCGCTTACCCATCTTGACTTGTGATTAATGACATTACCTTTTTCACTAAGACTTTGATAACTGAATTGTCTTGCAAATAGGTCATCGCAAGCATCTTTTAAGGCTTGATAAGCAGTATTTCGATGTACACCAAATTGATTGATATAACTTTCAGCATGAACTGTTAATGGATCATTAGCATTTATCCCTTTACCTGATTCCCTGGCTTCAACGATAGCTAAAAGAATTAATCGTTGTTCTACTAGATCAAGGTTATAACTAGCATTAATTAAAGCGTTATCTTTGACAATTAGTTCGGTTTTCAT
>NZ_CP039151.1 GCF_013343215.1 Acinetobacter sp. 10FS3-1 | reverse complement strand
TACTATGACCATTTGACTTTTTGACAGAAGTAACACGGTGAGAATATCCGTTCCGAATAACAATTTTATCACTCATATTCTGTCCTGCCGTTGGTGTTGCTTTTCTACTTTTAAGACGTTACATGAAAATAATTATTGTGCAAAGTGCAATAAATTACTTTCTCATGTAACGTATTAAAAGTTCCCCCCTGCCCAGTGCTGGAGGGGGGCGCACGACTCAAAATTGATATGTAGCGAAGCGTAATGTCGATTTTGGGTTAAAGTGCGCTTTTTACTTCGTCATTTCTATAGTTTCATAGTCTACGCTTGCGCTTGACTATGAAACTATGAAATGTCGTGTAAAAAGATTAGAACCCACATGTGTCATAAATTTAGTATTTTAAAAAGCAATAATCTGCCCTTGTTTTTTTTATATGGTAATGATTAGATATTTTTATTTGTGAGAATATTTAAATGACTGAACAAGATAATACTCCAATTTTTGATAGCAAAGAGTATGCAAAACAAGTAAGTGATTTGGTCAATAAAATTCAAGGTCGTAAACTGACAAAAGAACAGTTAAAAGATGCTAAGAAATCACTAGCAGATATTCAAAAATTAGCGAGTGAAGCAATTGAAAAATTTAGTGAGATGCTTCCAGATCTGACACCAGTAGAAAAGAAAATAGTAGATGCACAAAAATTCGGTATTGCTGATTCTGTCATCAACCAAATTTTTGACAATAGCAATAAGCATTTAAATGAAGTTGAGCAAACCCAATTTATTGAGCTACTAGACAAAGTTTTAAAATCGGCTCCTAAACGTGAACAGAATAAAATTTTCAAAGGTTCTGATAATTTAAAAGAAGCACTGTACTTACACAATGATGATGCACGTAGACAAAAATTAAAAGGATGACAGTCTTTTAAATACAGCTTTAACAAAAGATTTTGTTAAAGCTGTATTTAAATTTTTTTAACATTAAAATGGAGCAGGCTCTTCAAAAGTTATTCCAAATTCTTGAAGTTTATTAAGCCATCGCTCTTGATTACCATTTTTAAAATCCTCTTTGATTCGATCAATCATCTCATTTATTGCTTCTCCTGACTCTTGAAAACGTGGGAGTAGTTCAGGTCTTTTTATAAGTTCTTTATAGACTATTGCTGCTGTAATTTTTGGCTGTTCTTTTTGTGGTTCATCTGGTACTTCTTTCTTTGGTTCTTCTGCTTTGACTGTTCGTTTTTTTGTCACGGTAAAATTAACATGGCTAGCCTTTCTTCCCGATTTTTTGATCGCTTTGAACTCAACAGTTAATTCAGTTTTTTGATTGATAGCATCAATATGCGGCTTGAGAATTGTAGTTTTGAAATCACGATATTCTGGATACGAATCTGCATTGAGTCCAAGAGCAGCTTTTAGATCACTCAATTGAACATCAAAGTTATAGCGAAATTCATTCTGTATAAGAAATGGATATAGTTTTAAACCATGCCCACTTAAAGATATTGCTGACTTTACTTTAAACTTTGTGAATGAATTTTGCTGATTAAATACATACATAATGTAAAGAGCAAAATGTGTAAATGAGATATAAAAACAACCATCTTTATATGAACATGAATTGATAAGTCTTGTTCTAATATCTCTATCTTTATCCGGATGATAAAAAATCACACTATGATCATAAAGAGCATCTACGACCCTATTTAATATTGTGTATGCGCTATCAACTTTTAGACCTGTTAACTCAGCGTATTCTTTGGCTGTGATACAAAACTCCATACCCTCATGTGGATCTTCGGCTAGGCGTACTTTAGGGCTAAATAAAAATAAAATTTTTAAAACATCATCTTTAGGAGATTTTTCGTGTTTGAGTTGCCAAAAAATATTTTGAAAAACTGCTAACTCTGCGGGGTAACGCTTATCTGGAGCTGATAACGGAAAATAATTTTTATCGTCATCACCAAAGCTAATTATTTTTTTCTTTAACGCAGGCATTGAAAACTCTCAAATTTGCAGCTATTAAGTGGGGGTTAACAAAATAATATCACCACCACTTAATAAGTCAAGATGATTAAATTTCATCTCCCACCAACCTAACAATCCACCCCCACTAACCTAACAATCCACCCCCACTAACCTAACAATCCACCCCCACTAACCTAACAATCCACCCCCACTAACCTAACAATCCACCCCCACTTAAAGCCAAAAACCTAACAATCCACCCCCACTTAAAGCCAAAAACCTAACAATCCACCCCCACTTAAATCGCTACATCCCTTTATTTACAAGTGTTTCAGCTATACCGTAAAGCTTTTTTAAAGCTTTTATAAAGCTGTAAAGCTTTATATAAAGCTTTTAAAAAGATTAAAAATAGAAAAAGAAAATCGCCCTTGGCACTCGGCAAGCCTCGTACTCTATTGCTGTTCGCTTACGCTCACAGCAGTGGGGCGATTTTGTAACTGTTGTATGTAATAACCAAAAGCAAAAAGAAAATTATGGCATTCGCTTCGCTCATGGCATTTTTAAAAGCAAAAGCTTCAAAGTTCGCACCCTTCGGGATGCTCTGTTACTTTCGTTGTGAAGCAAATGGAAGTTTGTAATCAGAGAAAAAACAGAGCGAAAATCATATTTCATCAGTTCGCTCGTAGACACTCGCTCTGTAATTAATTGTTATTATTTAAAATTTATTAAAATTAAGGATAATTTTTGAATTTTAAGATTGAATAGAAATTTTACTTTTTCATATTTTTTGATTGCTATATCTTAAGTTGATAAAAAATGTGGCTCTATTTGGCTCTCATTTGCGCTCAGTGTAGAGTTTTATGTTTTATGGATGGGGATCTACCATTAAGTATCTTATCGTTGAATTACGAGCAAATAGAAGCTAATTTTTCAACTGGATTTTTAGATGGACACTTCTATTTTGGAGTTACACCCGAATTTCGTATAAGAGCTTTTATGTTAAATAGGAAAAATGATTAATACGACATATAGTGTCGTAAAAGGCTTTTTATTTAATAAAAACCACAATATATTGTGATTAATAAAATCCAATTATAGAGACTTATGGAACGAAGTTTATCGATATCACTAAAAGGTTTTAATGATGAAAGTTTAGCTCACTTAGTGGGAAACTCTTTACTATCTTGTTTTAATCAGCTTAATCAGCATATTGATATTAGTCGATTAGAACTAATTAGCGTTGGATATTCAGATGAAGATTATACTTCGCTTTTGTCTGAATTTAGGAATGGATTAGATCGAACTAATGATTCGATAGCTGTAGGTGCTGGGATGACAGTTATTTCAAATCCTACTGACTTAAGCTTTAGAATCTTTTTTAGTGGAATTGGTATTATTGGATTAATAAAAAAACACTATGACAATGATGAAAGCCTTTTAGCTAGTTCAATCCATACAGTTGTTCATGAGTTTATGCATGTCTATGTAGGCACGGAACTATATACAAATTACCCTGAATTACTTACTACGATTACTCCCAAAAACTTACATGAAGAATTAAAATGGAAAACAATTTTATCTTGTTGGGATGAGTACCGTGTTTGCACCCTTTGTGCGACTTTTGGCGAGAATCCTTGTAGTGGATACGAAGAAATCTTAAAAAATGCGTTAACAGATTTTGATCAAAATATAACTAAAGCAAAAGTGAATAGGTCTGATTGGGGAATATTGTTAAAAAAAGTCTATGCAGAAATACATGGTTTATTGAAGTATTCTTCTTATTATCTGGGAACTTGTAAAGGATTAGACATTGACTACTTAGATACTAATTTTTATAAGGAAACTCTTTCTAAGTCTTGGTTTGCTCCATATTTTAATCAGTTAGAAAAAGCTCTTTCAGCAATTGATAGAGGCTTTGACAAAGAAGATTACAATATAGAACTCCTTCTTGAAATATCTAAAATATTGGTCGAGTTATCACTTTTTACAGGTGTTCTTGTAAAAGAAGAAGCAGATAATTCAGTATGGGTTCAATTATTATCCTAATTTTTCGCTTTTACCTTGTATTTACAAAAATAGACACCACTAAGGGATTAGTCTATAAAAAACATAGATTTACTTTGTAAAAAATAGTCGTTAATCGCTATATTTTTGTAGTTATTGTTGTTTTAAAACTATATGGAATGTAGACTATAAAAAAGGAACTTACCATTATGGTAACTTTAAAGATTCGTAGTTTGTATCAAGAAATGACCGAAGAACAGTCTTTAAAGTTCATTGGTAAAACTCCTCTTTTAGATGAAGAGCGATACATCTCTACATCTGGTCCATTGTATTGTCCAAATGAAGTTTTGCTAAAAGTTCAGCAAGCTTTTGAAAATAATGATGCTAATGTAATTCGAGCTGTTACAGATGATGCGGAAGACGACATCTTTGATCTAGATGAGTTTACCGTTCTCGATAATGGTGGTAATCGGTTTACGTTAGATGAGTTTCAAATATTTCTACATGCTTTAAAGGACGGTGGTAAGCACTATCGTTCTTCAGAGTGGTGTCACACGTCTCAACAAGAATGGGTCGCATGTGATGTATATGTCTTCAATTTAGAGTATTGGACAGAAGGTGTTGGCCGTCCAAATTATGCTGACTTCTATTTGAAATATTGTATTTCTAGTGAAGGTACAGTTTATTTGGTGTGTTCATGCCATTTTTCAAAATTTCGCTAAATTGCTAAGGTGTTGGAGCCTAAAATGACTCAAATAGGAACTAATTGCACTGCTTGCGGTGAGGGTGTTCTTCAATTTAATAGTCGTATCAGAAAAGTTGAATATAAAGATACTTTCTTAAATATAGAAATAATCAGACCTGTATGTACTGTGTGTGGTGCATCTATTATTACGAATGATTTAAAAAAAGATTATAGAAGAAAATTAAATTTAGCTAAAAAACAGCATGATGGTTTATTAAGTGGCGAAGAAATTAAATGTATTCGTAAAAAATATAGCCTAACTCAACCTCAAGCGTCTGAGATTTTTGGAGGTGGTCCTGTTGCGTTTGCTAAATATGAAAAGGATGACATTTTGCACTCAATTGCTATGGATAAGCTATTGAGAGTTGCAAGAGATCAAGCTCTATGTTTTAGACATTTAGAATATTTGGCGCATAGATCTCAAAGAATTGTATCAAAAACAGTAAATTATAATGATGCTCCTGTTTATATACAGGTTGGCCAATACAAAAAAGAAACAGTATCTGTTGAGTTGAGCGAAAAATCTTTATTTGTTTTGAACAAACCTCAAATAGATTTATATGAGGATTATGACAGTATGTTAGAAGGCGTTGCATAATGGAACTAACAAGCAATCTTCAAAAGGCTATAGAAAACTTAACTTTTTCAGATATTTTTATTAATAGTATTTCATGTGACCATTTAGCAAGTGATCCTGGTCTATCAAATTTTGATAATTTAGCAATTAAATTAAAGCATCAAGTATCAAAGTCTACAGTACTACAAGATAATTATCATAATGATCGTGCTATTAGGATATTTATTGATGTAGGTGCTATATGGGTTGATAAGGAGAGTGAAGAAGTTTTCTCTAAAATAGAAGCTACTTATGTTCTTCAATATGAACTTAAGGCTCCTTTAGAAACCGAATGTATAGATGAATTTGCTCTTAAGAATGCTAGTTATCATGTTTGGCCTTATTGGCGGGAATTTTTATCTTCTACATGTGATCGTATGAATTTACCAAAATTTATATTGCCAGCAAGACAGTTAAAGCATCATTCAGTTAAACAAGAAAGTTAAGAATACCTAAAATCAACATAATATGGATTATGCGAATTCCACCAAAGCATGGCTTTCAGCCATGCTTTTTTTATTAAAAGAATATAATTATTTAGCAGATGCTTCTTTTACTTGAGCATCAAATCTTTTAAGTGCATTAAAAGCCTTACTATCTATAGTACCATCTACAATGGCTACTTCATGTGCGCCTTTACTGGTTGATACTTTCATCCAAGTTCTTTTGGATTGAAGAATTTTAGTTAAAATACTATAACTTACAACCATTGTGGCTTGTGAATAGCTAGAACCTGTAACTTGATCAAAACTAGTAGCATGCTCATTCTTTATATTAATAATTTCCCCATCAATATTAAAAGCTACAGAATGAATATTTGCTATTTCATTTAATAGGCGAACAGTAATACCAACATTGTTGGGCTGATTTTCTAACCACGTTGCCCCAACCATTGGACAAACCATACTTTTACATGCTGCACCATGCGGAACAATCGCTACACTTTTTACACCATCAAAATTACTTACTGCTGTCTGTGGATTCAATCCCGATGTTGTTGCACAACCTATAGTAAAAAGACTTGCTAACCCGATGATTAATATTTTTTTCATAAAAATCTCTTAATTATTTAAAAGTAAAAGGAATATACCATTATAAGTATTTAAGACTAATAAGAACTATCATTAGACTATAGCTGAATGATAGCGAGCCAAATCGCATACAATATCTATCATTAGACTTAATGCAATAATTAAATGATATTGTTATCATTAATCTAATAGAATTAAGATTAAATGATAGAAATGAATACACGTATTTATCTACGAGCTTCAACTAAAGATCAAGATGCAGAAAGGGCTTTGCAGATTCTTCAGGATCTAAACCAAAACTTGAATTTGGGCGAAACCATTGTGTACGTGGAAAACTATAGTGGTACGAAGTTAGACCGACCTGAATTGAATAAGCTACTGTCAGAAGCAAATCAAGGCGACACCTTGTTGGTTGAAAGTATTGACCGATTATCACGCCTAACCCAACAGGATTTTCAAGAGCTGAAGCGCAGGATCCAGGAGAAGGGACTTCGTTTAGTCGTAGCAGATCTTCCTACTACCTACCAAATGATTCAAACCAGTGACAGCATTACTCATTCAATCCTGGATCTCATCAACAATATGTTGATTGATCTCCTGGCAACAATGGCCCGCCTGGACAATGAGAAACGTATAGAACGTATTAAGCAGGGCTTGGCACGTTCGGGTTACAAGCCAACAGGTAAGAAAGCCAATGAGGCTAAGCACAAACGAATAAAAGAATTACTAGCAGCTGGCAATATGACTAAGGAAGAAATTGCCAAAGCAGTGAATTGTGGAGTTGCAACTGTTTATCGAGTTGCTAAAGTCATTTAAAAAGGCTTGTATCAGTGCTTCCCTTATGTCATATCTATTTACAAAGGAGCAAGGCATTTTTAAAGATCAAAAGACGGAATTAATGATGAAAAAGCATTTGATTTTCCTTGTTTTTATAGTGATGGTTTTTATTTTAGCTCTAGTTGTAAAGATTAATAATGATCATAAAAAACGGCAAGCATTAAACAAATTGGAACTAGTTGAAAAGCAAATCCATTAGGTATATGAATATTAAGATAAATAAAAAGCCCTATAGTCTCTCCCGTTACTATAAGGCTTATAAATCTCTGCAATTTTTTTCTTAACTACCTACTTTTCCGATGTAGGTTATGAATATATTTTACCTATTGGTAAAAACAAAGATATAAGACAAAAGGTGAATATGCTAGGAATTTCGCATAACAACCATTATGTTAAATGCAGGGTATCTAATTAATTTGAGTTTGCAAAATTGCTAAATTTTTTCTTAATCCTTCTCATGTCTTGAAGTGTATAACCATAATTTCCGAAACATCTTTGTAGCATTTCTGGATTAGTCATTGGACTATCTAAAACAGTAAAAAATTCATTAATAATATTTACAGTAGATAAGTTGGCTTCTTTTTTTCTTGTATCAGAATTAATTGTTATTAATTGAGCTTTATTAAAGTGATCAGCCTTAATTAAATCAGGTGAGTTTTTAAGCTGAGAATTTAGTTTTCTAAAATCTTCATTATAGAAGGGAATACAACTCTCTATTATTCGTGGTAAAGCTGTGTCAGTTAAGAATGCATTTAAGTTAGATTCTATATCTCCAGTAGGTTTTACATTATTGATGTTTGAAGGTTTTACTGGAAAACCATGAAACATCCATTGTATACCCCATAAAATTACTATGACTAAAATTACTGAAAAGATGATTTGTAGTTTCTTCATTTTTTAAATTTTTCTAAAATTAACATAATACACGTTATGCGAAATTAGAAAAATGAGTTTATTGCACTGATATTTATCTGTTTTTTAAATTTTAGACCTGGGTTGGTGCCCAGGTTTTTTTATTGCGTATAACAGCCATTATGTTAAGTTAAGCGAAGATTCACTTAAAACAAGAGCTTTAATTTTTACGGCTTTTTCGAAATGATCTAATTTATGTTGCATGATCCACCAATTAGCTGCTTCCATTAAAAGCTCAGGATTATCATTTTTATTCTTGAAAAAGGCATAGAAAGATAAACCTACGCTATCTCCTTTCTTCTCAATTTTCTCATTACATCCATGAATAAATATTTCTCTTAACTCTTTTCTCATGTTTTTAACTTTCTCTAAAATTAATTACGAAGCCCCGATCTAAGATCAGGGCTTTATTTATTTCTACCTTACATTTCAACAAGTATTGATTCGCCTGTAGAACAGTCTCCATTACGCCATTGCCAGTTTTCAATTAACTTAATTTTTCCATTGGCTTGGATCTCAATCTCAGTATTACATTCACCTATACGTAATTCATTCATCTCATTGATGTGGTGGTATGCCATAGTGAAAGTTTTTTCAGAAGTCATGAAACCTAGTAAATGTCCATTGGTAATACTGCCACCAGAATAGGTAGCTTCTATACGCTCACCTACTTGGTAATAATTAAAAATAGTCTCGTGAGATACTTCTCCATTAGATGTATTTTTAGCATTTACAAATTTTTTATTATTTAGATTTAAGTTCATTTCTACTCTTTAATTTCCCTAAAATTAACATAATACACCTTATACGAAATGCTTGAAATTTTCCTATAAGCATCAATATCTTAACTAAAGCCGTTCCAGTAAACAGCGCACTGGAACGGCTTTTTTGTGATTATTCACGTTCCACGCCTAATATTTGATCAATGTTCCACGGTTTTAATAAGCCCAGGTGAACAATCAAGCATTAATCATCATTCAAAACTGCTTTCAGTACTCGACCAAATAGACCGCGTTTTTTAGGTTCTGGTGTTATCGTAGATGTTTGCTGAATAGGTTTATTTTCTATTGGGGTAACTTGTTCTGGTTGTACAGTTTCTTGTAAGTCTGTAGTTGTACGGATTTGTTCATTTGTACTGTAAGCCTGACTGTCAGGCTGAATATTTTTAGGTGTATAGCCAAGTGCTAATGTTAGATTGTCAATTTTATCTTTAAGTTGCTCAATCTCTTTGTACATACGTCTTTCACGTTCTTCAGAAACTGACTTATCGTGCCGTAATTCTTCGATTAGTTGCTTGTACAGTTCTATTGTAGTGCTGTCAGTTTGCGTACTGTCAGGCTGACTGTAAGCCTTACTGTCAGGTGTGCCGTAAACACGTTGCATTTCACTAAAATCAATGACTTTTCGATTCTTAGCATCTATTTCATAACTGATAGAACCATTCTTCATACGATCATAAATAGATGTACGAGCAATTCCATATTGTTTAGCTAATTCAGCAACGGTAAATTTAGGCATTATTTTTTGATTAGTTTTATAGCTATGAGTAGTTATTAATCATAGCTGATTTTTTCACTTATAAATTACGTGTAATTCACCATATTGAGTTTGAATTTTCTGCGAATTTCTAAACTGGAAACAAGTTTGGATTGCCGGGATTTGCGAAAAAGCTTGTTTAGGAATGTAATTTTTACATATATCTGGCGATAACATTTGCAGACCAAGCCCCTTAAGCCTAGCTTCTATCATTCTGTAATTTAATGCTTTTTCAATTCCAGATTCGACCATTGTTTGGCTCAGAAGACCGAAAGTTAGACCTGTGATAGTAACTATTGCCCAGCCGATACCAAATTTTTTTAACAAACTTAACTTTTGTTCCTTCTTTTCTTCTAAAACATGATCTTGATATGCTTTTTCACGCTGTTGGTATAGTTCAGCGGATCTTTGTGCTGTCGCCTGTAATTCAGTGCTGATCTCTTTCACTGTTTTAAGATCAGCATTATATGTTGTGATGATTTGATTATGAAAAGCAGTGGAATTTTCTTTCAGCCGTTGTTCAGCATTATTAAAAGCAAAATCTAATTTGTTAAATGTAGAGCTAACAAGCTTTTCAGCGGTATCTTTCGCACTTACTTCTATTTCAGATTTCAATTGATCTGAAATTTGTTGAGTAAGTTTCGATGACACTTGGCCGATAATTTCTTCTGAAATTCGATTCGAGACAATGTCTGAAAAACTGTCTGAAATTGTACTGACTTGTTTTTTTAAAATTTCGACTTGCTGAATTGCGATGTTGGTCGCAGCACGCATATTATTTTGATAGCGCTGACTATTATTTTCTAAATGTTCAGTAAGCTGTTTAGCCTGAGCATCAGCATTTTTAATATGGGTGGTCGTCTGTTCAATATTTAGATTTGATGCTTGTAAACGGACAATTTCAAGTGCTTTTTGAGCAACTGAAATTTGCTGAACAACACTATTTAACTGCTTACTGACGTTTTGAATATCATCAAAACTTGATGCAATCTTGCTATCAAAATTTGATAGCGTTTCGATCAATTTCGGAAAGTTTGTACTGACTGTATCAGTCTTTGATGCAATGACTTTCAGTTGCTCCACAAGCTCAGACTTGGCTTTCTGAGCTTGTATGTCTTGGCTTTCAATCGTGCTGACAATGGCTGTCAGTAAATCAATAATCTCGCTGTTGTCAGTCATGTGACTGCTCCCAATTTTTAGTTAAAATGGTGAATAATCGTTATCGTTATCAGATTGTGGCTTGGGCTTTTCGGCCTTTTTTTGCTTCAATCGTTCAAGCTTCTGACTGAGTGTCTCAGTTGGTTCCGCTGTTGCATTTGGAGGGATATTGGATTCTTTGAGCCGTTCAAGTTTTTCCCGTAAATTAGTTGGTTCAGGCTTTTGATCTGCAAGCTCGTTGTCTATTAGCTGCTGTGCATTATTGATCTGATCAAGCAAGTCTTGCGCTTGCTCATAGTCTGATTTTGGCTTCGGTTTTAAGCTGTCCAATAGCTCTTTTTCAGCAAGTTTTTCACCGTTCAAAATCTTGTATGCAAGCTCCGCAGGCAATGGCACATTGATAAAGTTCAGATAGTCAGCTTCGGTTTGTTGCTTTGCTTTCTGCTGTTTGTTGTATTCGTGAACATCCATTTTATTGCCCTGAGCAACACGACTTTTTACCATTTCACCTTCGTGAACTGTTGCTGAAATTTGCAAGCCTAGGTCTTTATATGACTTATGTGTATAACGCTCAATTCGATTATTTTTTTCTAATGCACTGTTAAATAAATCACATGGCTTTTGACGCATATATTGCAAAAAATTTTGCTCAATATTCATTAAGTCTGACTTATCTTTTTTAATCTCTGAGCCATATTTTATTGGGTTAAAATCTTTAACTTGACTGCCAAGTTTAAACGTATCTGCATGAGATTTTTTCTTACGTTTTGATTTTAAATCTTGCTCTGTGAGTGCTTCAATTTTGCAGTATGGAATCACAAAATGAACATGATTATTTTGAATCTGTAACTGTAAATCTTCTCTATCTTCGGGCAAATTATACTTTTCAATTTCTTGCAATCGAGCTTTTTTGCGCTTCAAATTATCAGCTTCATGTATTGCATAACTAATACAAGTTCCGTATTGCTCCGTAAAATCTTCACAGAATTTTTCGACAACTTTTATTTGTTCTTCTTGTGATAGTTCTGGCGGTAAAGCAAGAATAGAACTGTAGCCAATAATGTTTGTGGATGCGTGACTATTATTTTCAATATGATTATAAAATTGTTCTTCGGTCATCTCAGTTTTAATACTATGTGGCAATACTAAACCAGATTCTATTACACCCGATTTATTAGAAAAATTATGCTCTTCACCTGTTAAATTATTCTCTAATTTTCGAGCAAGAATATATGCAATTATTCTTAATA
>NZ_CP039150.1 GCF_013343215.1 Acinetobacter sp. 10FS3-1 | reverse complement strand
CGTATAAGGTGTATTATGTTAATTTTAGAGATTCTACATAAATGTAGAGTCTCCTTCACTTAGATTCTGGCATGTGTTCCATACTTATCAATCATGATAGAGCTAGCTTCATTTAAGCCACGCACAGTGACATTCACACCATTCTTTTGAAATTTATTTACAACAGAATCAAGCATGGCGACTGATGTTACGTCCCAAATGTGAGAATGGGTCAAATCAATAATCACATCCTTTACATCCTCTTTAAAGTCAAAACCTTGCATGAATTTTTCAGAAGAACTAAAGAAGATCTGACCTCTCAAATCATACAAACGGGCCGTTCCCTCAAAAGAAGCTGTCACCTGGATATCATTTTCAAGTTTATTCGCCAAGAACAAGGCTGAAAGCAATACGCCCGTTAATACACCTAGAGCCAAGTTATGCGTAGCAACAACTACAATCACTGTCGCAATCATGACGATATTACTACTCTTAGGATTATCTTTTAACTGAGTGACAGAACTCCATTCAAAAGTACTAATAGAGACCATGATCATTACCGCTACCAATGCAGCCATTGGAATCACTTTGAGCCAGTCGCTAATAAATACAACCAGAATAAGAAGAAAAATACCCGCAGAGAATGTTGATAAGCGTGTAAGGCCGCCTGATTTTACGTTAATCATAGATTGGCCAATCATGGCACAACCGGCCATGCCACCCATAAAGCCAGAAGCAATATTCGCAATCCCTTGTCCCTTACATTCCTGATATTTATCACTTGGCGTATCTGTCATTTCATCCACGATAGTTGCTGTCATCATCGATTCAAGTAAACCTACAGCCGCCAGTGCGACTGAATAAGGCAAAATAATCATCAATGTTTCAATATTCAAAGGAATATTTGGAATCAAGAACATTGGAAGTGTGTCAGGTAAAGACCCCATATCGCCCACGGTCCGTACATCAATTCCTAAAGCGATTGCCAATAATGTGATTGCAATGATGCAGACTAGTGGAGAAGGGAGTAATTTTCCTAATTTGGGAACCAGAGGGAAGAGATAAATAATCGCCAAACCTAAAGCAACTAGAGCATATACATGCCAAGTCACATTAATCAGTTCAGGCAACTGAGCCATAAAAATTAAGATCGCTAACGCATTTACGAATCCAATAACCACAGATTTAGATACGAACCGCATTAACTTGGCAAGCTTTAAATAGCCTGCCAATATTTGAATCACGCCTGTCAAAATTGTTGCTGCCAGCAGATATTCAAGCCCATGCTCTTTGACCAATGTGATCATAAGCAGTGCCATAGCCCCGGTGGCAGCTGAAATCATGGCAGGACGACCACCTACGAAAGAAATCACGACGGCAATACAAAAGGATGCATATAGACCGACTTTAGGATCTACACCTGCAATAATTGAAAATGCGATGGCTTCAGGGATGAGTGCAAGACCGACGACTAATCCGGCAAGTACATCCCCACGGATGTTAGAGAACCACTGTTCTCGGACATTAGATAACATAAACATAGCCTGTTTTTTAATTTTTCAGATAGGCTAGTGATGTGATATATACAACACACAAGCGACTACACCACATCACTAGACAGTGATGAGTTATTTACAGATTTAAGACGGTAAATAAACTTAAGGTGGCGTAAGTGTCATAAGATGAAGGAACTTTTTAGAGTAAAAAAAAATCAGGACAAGGGTAACAGCTAGGTACTTTTTTATAAAGCCTGGATGTTATATCCAAGCTTTGTTTAATCGGTATTTTATGAAGCTTTTAGCTCCCCAAGTAATTGACCTATTTCCAAACGTGTATAGCCACGTTCTTTAAAGATCAAAACAATAGCCTGTTTATAATCTTCAGAAATAGCCGTTTTATATTTATTAATTAATTGCAGCTCAGCATTAAGCTGAAGGTCATTTTTGATCGTCAATACTTCCGTAGAGACTTTATTAAAAATCTTGAAATTAAACATACAGGTGCTCTTTATCAATATTGTAGCGGCCCGACTACAACAAACACCTGCCTCAGCTTAGCTGGACACCCTTTCCAAAAAGATTATAGAAAAAATGAAAAGTTTCAAGTTTTACTAAACTAAAGATAAAAAAGTATCAAACTTACGTATTTTAATAATAGAAGGTTGTTGAATTAGCTAATCAATTTTTAAATAATAGTACTCAAAGGAGATGGCTATCCTCCTTACACAAACCGCCAATTCTGGCTGATGATACCTACGTTTCCCTCAAGCAGGGTACGTAGTCGCGTGCTCTGCTTTTACAAAATGGAGCTACGCTATGTTTTCCCGTCATAAAGTTCTTTATTTATATATCTTTTGCTGCTCATAACTAGGAGCAGACATGTATCTTTCTCTTTTATCAATTGCTCTCGGTTCTGTAATCGGTGCCTGGCTTCGTTGGGGCATAAGTCTAAGATTTAATAGCGTATTTGAAAATATTCCTTTCGGGACAGTGATTGTTAACTTAATCGGTGCTTTTATTATTGGATTAGCTGTATCATTTTTTTCAAATAGCTCAATAAGCCCTAATTATAAGTTATTCGTTGTGACAGGCTTCTGCGGTGCTTTAACGACCTTTTCAACATTTTCAGTTGAAATTGTTGCGTTGCTACAAGCTTCAAAGTTTGAATATGCTATCTCAACAATAGCCATCCATGTAATAGGTTCATTAATCTTTACAGTACTAGGAATACTTTCCTATCAATTTTTCACTAATCATTAATAATCTAAATATTAGAAGGTAAAACAATGACTTTTAAAAATGTTAAAGCAGGTACTAATCCACCAGATGACTTTAATAGCATCATCGAAATCCCGGCAAATGCTAAACCCATCAAGTATGAAGTGAATAAAGAATATGATGCTTTATTGGTTGATCGCTTTCTAAGTACAGCAATGTCATATCCGTACAATTACGGTTATATTCCTCAAACATTAAGCGAGGATGGTGATCCCTTAGATGTATTTGTAATAGCTCCCCATGCGGTTGCTGTAGGATCAGTAATTCGCAGCAGACCTGTCGGAGTCATGTATATGGAAGATGAAGCCGGTATTGATGCAAAGATCATTGCTGTACCTCATTCTAAGCTCACACCTCTATATAACAATGTTGAAGATCTGAGCGACCTCCCTCAGCTTCAATTAGATCAAATGAAACATTTCTTTGAACATTATAAAGACTTGGAAAAAGGTAAATGGATGAAATTTAATGGTTGGGGCAATGTAGAAGAAGCCAGACAGGAGATTCTAAAATCTATCCAAGCATACAAATAATTTAGATAAAAGGGACCCAAATCTGAGGTCCCTTTTTATTCTATTTAACATAATGGCGATTATATGAAATGCAACTAAATTCAGTTGCATTTTTTAATTTCAAGGGACTATACTTAGTCGTAACTGAGTAGGGCAAAAATATGGGTAAAACGGAAAAGTTATTGGAAAAATTTGGAAATTCAAAAAATACGTTTCCATATAAAGATTTAGTCGTTTTACTGAGCCAGCTCGGCTATGAAAAATTTGAAATGGCAGGCTCTCGTGTTCGGTTTTTTAATGAAAAAACTGAACATATGATTTTACTGCATAGACCACACCCTGAAAATGAAATCAAAGGTGGGGCATTGAAAGCTGTAAAACAGGCACTCAAGCAGGAGGGATTTTTATGAGCTATTTAAAATACAAAGGTTATCTCGGAACAATTGAGCCTGATCTTGAAACAGGTGAGTTATTTGGAAAACTTGCTTTTATTCGTGATCTTATTACCTATGAAGCGGAAACTTTAAAAGCCCTTGAGAAAGCTTTTCAGGAATCTGTAGACGGCTATTTAGAATCATGTGCTGAACTAGGAAAATCTCCTGATCAACCATTCAAAGGCACTTTTAATGTCCGTATTAGCCCTGAATTACACCGTAAGGCGGTTTTAGCATCAAGTAATTCTCTAAATGCCTTTGTCAGTGATGCGATTCAAGAAAAGTTAATGCGTTTAGGTGCGTAATTTATTGAAGCCTAGGCTACTACCTAAAAATTGAAAAACTCAGCAAAAATGGGAGCTTAAAGCTCCCATTTTTAGTTTCATATAAGGTGTATTATGTTAATTTTAGAGAAACTTAAAGTAGGTAGATTGCTGACACATCTTTTTAGAACAAGAGATTTACAGCTATAACCCACATAATTATGCCTATGAGGAAATCTAAAATTTTCCATGAAATAGAACTTTGGAATAGCGGTAATAGAAATTTTGCTCCATGTCCTAAAGAAAAGAAGAATATCCAAGAAGATAGGATTGCTCCCATAGTAAATATATGCAGCTCGCTTTCAAAGTTCGTGGAAATAGAACCCATTAGTACAACGGTATCTAAGTAAACATGAGGGTTGAGCCAGGTAAATGCTAAACAAGTACCTAGCACATGATAAATATTAGCTTTTTCAATATTACTCGGATCAAGACGCGTATGTTTTCTAAAAGCTGAATAGAAGCTTCTCAAACCATAAATGAATAAAAATACAGCTCCAAAATATTGAGCAAAAATAGTAATTAAAGGAAATTCTTCAACGATCTTTGAGAATCCTGTAGTTCCTAAATAAATAAGAATAGAGTCAGATAAGGCGCATATAAGACAAACACTAAAAACATATTCACGCTTAAGTCCTTGTCTCAGAACAAAAGCATTTTGAGCACCAATGGCTAATATGAGAGAAAACCCAACCCCCAATCCTGTTAAAAATGTAACCATATTGACTTATCTGAAGTATCTATTTATTTGAATTATGTGTATTTGTTTTTTTTATTCATTAAAATTAAGAATATTTTGGGTTGGCTAAATAATTCTTATGTTAGAAAAAAAACAATGCGAAGCCTTTTTAGCGGTAGTTGAGACTGGTAGTTTCGATCAGGCAGGAAAAATGCTCTGCCTGACTCCATCTGCTGTAACCTTAAGATTGCAAGCTTTAGAAAAAGAATTAGGACAGTTATTAATAATACGTAGTAAGCCTTGTAAATTAACCACATCAGGTCAGCAAGTATTTGAATATTTAAAGAAAAGTCAAAGATTGGAACAGAATTTTTTACATGATTTGATGAATAAGTCACAAGCTGAATTTTTTAAAGTGGTTATTGCATCTAATGCCGATAGCCTAGCAACCTGGTTACTTCCAACCCTCAAAGATGTACTTATAAAAAATAAAATATTGCTGAATCTAATCGTTGATGATCAGGCTCATACATATTCCTTACTAGAAAAAGGAATTGTTAATGCGTGTATCTCAATTGAACCTAAACCTATGAAAGGATGTAATTCTCAATATCTAGGTGTGATGAAATATAGAATGATCGCAACAAAAGCATTCATAAAAAAATGGTTTGCTAGTGGCATAAATAGACAAGCCCTATGCTTAGCACCTGCTGTAATATTTAATGAAAAAGACCATCTTCATTTTGATATTTTAGTAAAGCAATTCGGTCTAACAAAGGGTAGTTACCCTTTTCACTTAATACCCTCTTCAGAATCTTTTTTGACCGCTATACGACTTGGAATAGGTTACGGAATGGTTCCAGAATTCCAATTAAATAGCCTCTATGATCAAGATGAAATGATTGATTTATGTCCAGAATTAGAAAATAAAGTTCAACTCTACTGGCATCATTGGATTCATCAACCTTACCATTTAGAAAGTGTTACAGACCATATAATTAAGTACTCAAAACTCATCTTAAAATAAAATGATTGAGCCTGATTCCCTACCTATTTAACATAATAGAGCTTATACGAAACACATTTTAAAATAGTATTATTTATCAACAACTTAAAAACCCAACCTTGAGCACAAAATGCACAAAAATTAGCTTCTGTAATAAGTAGGTGAGTTTTTAAGCAACTTTGTAATATTTAGCCACTAAAATTGGTTAAAAAAATACTCAATTTCCGCATTTTGCCCAAGTAACAAGACTCTTGCATCCGAAATTATCCCCAATTTTTGTGGATAAAATTTAGGCTATTTTGTACGCCCTGGCGCACAGTAATTTAGGGACTTTGCGGATATTCACCTCAACCCATTTTTACTATGATGAAGTCATCAGGAACAGGAAGTTCCACACAATAATAAGAATACAGATACGCACAAGGACAGTAAGGTACGACAGGAGTTATACCGAGCAAACCAATACGAAAAACCTCGGCAGGATGCCGGGGTTTTTTTATTCCTTAAATTACCTATCAGATTGCGATGTATACATCTCATAACTTGATTGTTTATATGACTTGTATCATGTTATATAAAATAGGAAAAAATAACTTCACTATAAGGAAATCATGAGAAAAAAGATCATCTACCTAGCGGGAGCTATGACCATAGTTTTACTAGTAGCGGTGATTAAACATGAAAATAAAGTAAAGAGGGATGAGCAATTGAGATATTTAGATTCCATGGTATCTAAACAACCTTAATAAAATTGCGTTTATGTTTAGAAATATCAGCTCATATGAAAGCCATTATTTAACATAAAATCTCTTATGCGAAGTCGAAAAAGCGAGGTTCCACAGTCCTCGCTACATATAATCTCTATTATATTAAGTAGATGATAAATCAAGATACTTGTTTTATAAATTCAGTTTTATTCCTTGGCGAAACCATGATTGATTTATGGATACCATCTTTTTTATATTCAATTTTTATTCTATCTAAAGATAAAGCTGGAGCTGATAAAGAGTCTGATGTTTCCTCGATCTTTTCAATACTACTCAATGGAATTTCCCACTTTAAGAATATGCTGTGTATCTTTAATATCTCACTGTCTACAACATAGTATGTGGTTGGAATGGGTAACCAAACCACTAGAGCTAAAGAACTTAAAAGGACGGAAAAAATTATATTTGCATGTAAATTTTGGCTATCAAAATTACTATAGACCAAGGTTAAAAGCAGTAAAGAACTTCCTGTCAAAACTATAATCAGCCACCAATCTATTTTTGATTTATATTTTTGCATTATTGAACTTCCCTAAAATTAACATAATACACCTTATACGAAAGCCCCTATAAGTAGGCCCTAATTAGATTCTTTTAGCTCACAAGACTAGGCTTAAAAAAATAATCTAAGTAATTGATCTAAATAAATAAAATGGGATAGTAATGAATTTTAGGCTAGACGCTTAAAAAAATAGAATCTAAAATTCATTACTAATCACCTAAAGCGTTGATTTACAATAATTATATTGTTTTTTCTTAAAAACCTAAAATTCATTACTAATCGTATAAATTGTTGATTTATAATTAATATCTTGTTTTTTAGTTTCTAAAAAAATCTAAAAGTCGAATTATCTTTTACAATATAAGGGAAAATTCTGCATTCAGCTTGGCAGTTGCAATATCAGCTTCTGTCACATTAAGGAATTAAAGATCAAATAATTCGGTTAAGTCCCTCTCAGAAGTATTTCCATGAAAAAATTCAGTACAAGTGAGCATCTCAAAAAAATGGATCGCAAGGATTGGGCAACAGCTCAATCGATTACGACCTTCGGCATGAGTCCTGAAGAAAAAAAGGCTCATGAAAAAAGATCCTGGGAACGCTTTGACCGGATTCAGTCCGGAGAAACCACAATTAAAGATGAAGAAGCAGTATTGCTCATGCAGTGGCGTGCCCTAAATAATCTGCTTAAAAGCCAGGACTAAAATCATTATCCTGATCATGATTTCTTATCTTGTCAGGGGTTACTGCCTTTTCTCTCATTTGCAAAGGCACACGTTCGATGACTTGCCGCTGCATGAATGCCAATTCTTCCTCAATAGAGGCTATCTGGATAACTGAATTCTTTAACTGTTGGCCCAAATCAGTTAAGTATTCAAATTTTTCAAGTCGGTCGAAGGATTCGATATTCAAAAGATCGATATAAGTCTGTAAATCATGCTGAATCACCCTAAAAGGTTCAGTCATTTGACGATCTTGCAATAAGGCTTGCAGCATTTTCTGTTGTAAAAACAATAATTTTTCTTGAGCATACCAATGCTGCCGTGTCCGTGGTGTTTCAGCTTGCGTGCTCAACTCTTCAATCTCTTGACGATTTTTTAATTCAGCCTCGTAAAATGAACGATACAACTCATAATGATTTTCAGCACGTAACCGGTTAATTTCAGCAGTCATTCTTTCCCGTTCGGCCACTAATTCCGGCTCTTTCTCACGCGCAAAACGGACCGCCTTATTCATCACAGGAACATCCTTCAGCTGTGTGCCATGCTTCTTGTTGTATTCCTTGTTGGATAAACAGCTGACCAAACTAGGAACTTCCACCTGAATTCCCTTGATTTCCACCATCTTGGTCGGAGCATAACGCATGAGACTGTCATTAATCAGCTCTTCAGTTTTCTGCCGATACAGCTGTAACTGCGCCTTTCCCATGCCTAACACATCAGCTGTCAGCTTCTGCGCCCCACCTTTCTGTGGATCCTTTGGGTTATAACGCTTAAAAAACTGTTCTGCGGTCCGGTCGATGCCATCAACATGCCGTTCACTATACATAAAATGCAAATGCGGTTGCTCTTGCCCACCCAACGATCCAACATGATTATGAATGGCACAGGTAAAGGGATAGCGATAGCGGTCTGCAAACTCAGCAATGAATGCCTCGGCCAATTCAATCCGCTGTGCCTGGTTCAACTCTTTCGGCAAGGCCACCACCAGACTGGAACAGGTACGGCCATTACTACGTTCATAAATATCTGCAGCGCCCCAAAACTCAGCCGGCTTTCCTTCAGCAAAATTTGGCATATTGCCGGATCTCACAAATTCGATCTGTTCTGAGGCACTTTCTTTATAATTTTTAAAATGCGAAGTCCGGGTAATGTAGTGAAACCGGTTCTTGGCCGTGGCAGCATTTTTTACTTTCCCCGATCGGGTTTTCACGGCCTTTTTGCTTGTGTGTTCCAGGTTGCAATAGAACATAATCCCACCTTCAAATTCACGGAGCCTCGCAGAGCCTGCGGAGCACGAGGAGAAGTGTTTTTAATTCGATATAATTGCGTAGTAATTATATCGAATTAAAAACACGGAAACGAGCTTAAGAATTAAATAAAATGTTCCCACATTTTATTTAATTCTTCCCGTGCCAGCCTATGCTAAACTGAAAACAGAAAAACCTCACCCATTTTATGCTGGAGAATGCGATGACGGCTCGTGGAAGACCTGCGAAAATACTCACTTCAAATGACCTCATGACATTGCAGCAGTTCCTGGAAAAACTTCCCTTCCTCAAGAAAAAACAGCAACAGGCTTTAACCCTACTCCAGCAATCCAATGACAGATTCAATGACAAACAACTCAGTCTGCTCAAAACAGTCGACCGGGAGAAGAACCAGTTTCTAACAAGACAGGCACTCATTGAACAGATCAAACTGAAGGACAAAAACCAGCAGCCCCTCTTGGCCAACGAAATTGAAATTCTGACCTTACTCAATCAAGCAATGGATCAGGATAATTTTTTCCGCCTGGATCGCGCCCTAGAGTCTTATCAGAAAATTGAAAAAGCCGCCCTAGACAATCGAATCCGGCTGGAGAATGAACACAAACGTGAAATTTTGCAGAAAAGTCACAAGGAACTGACGGAAGCCCAGAAAAAACGCAATGCAGAAAACCAACTCAAATACGCGATAGGAGGTGTAGTTCAATCACTTTATAAAGACCTTGATCTTCAGATCCAGCACAGTGATATTCCCCTGCTCAGAGATGCCCTCCTACAGAGCATTATTTGGGAAAGAGCCATTAAAGAAACCACACTCTATAAAGAGATCAAAAACAACACCGAAGACCTCAAGGAAGAAACAAAATTATTCCAGCGTATGGTTGAAGATTTGCCAACCTATAAAATCAATGGGCAAGAGTTTCACAAAGTACTCATCCAAAAGCACCGTGGAAAGCCATAAAATGCGATTACAGCCTGTTTTTGGCTTAATCCTACCCATCCCTAATAAAAAATGTAATCAGGGCTAAAAATGCGAAATAGGCCCTTTTACGCTTTACCTAATACAAATCCTTAATTTATAAACTAAGAAATATCCTTAAAACTCAAATTAAATACCTAAAAGGTATCTATAGAGCGAGTGTCTACGAGCGAACCACTAAAATTCGCGCTTCGACTTTCTGAAAAACAGCTTTTTAGGCTGTAGAGCCTAATAAAGCGTAAATCACATGTAAAAATCAGATTTTAGATCGAGCGAAAGCGAGTGAAAAAGCTCTATGAGCGTAGCGAATCCATTCTTGCTTTTGGTTTTTCGAATTCAAGAAAGAATTAACTAAAAAATTGCCCCTACGAACTGAGCGAAAGCGAAGTTCAATAGAGTTTGAGCGTAGCGAAAACCAAGGGCAATTTTTCCTTCCCTGGGCTTTTAATTATTTTAAAGCTTTTAAATGTTTTTAGACATGCTGAAAGCCTTAAGCAGCAATGCCTTCATGATCTATATAGCAACGTTTCCTCGGTTATATAGCAACGTTTCCTCGGTTATATAGCAACGTTTCCTCGGTTATATAGCAACGTTTCCTCGGTATTTGACAACATATATTTATTATGTTGTTATAGCAACACAATAAAACTGTTGCTAAATAGAATGACATGACCGACTTAGTCGTAAAATCAAATAAACTCGTTCAGGCCTTACAAACACTTACTTTAAGTGAAACTCGTCTATTGCAGCTCGCTATTGTCGATGCTCGTGAAACGGGGCAAGGATTATCAACCGATGAGCCATTAGAACTAAATGCTCTTAGATATGCTAAAGCCTTTAATGTTTCATCCGACGCAGCATATTTAGCCTTAACTGAGGCTGAAGATTCTTTATTTAAAAGACAGTTTACTATTACTAATGAAGACGGGACTTTAACAAAAAGTCGCTGGATTCAAGATGCTAATTATCGAAAGGGTGAAGGTCGGATATTGGTGACTCTAACTCGTGTCGTAATTGAACACGTCACAAAAATAGATGGCTTTGAACAATATTTTACTAGCTACCATCTTAAAAAAACTTCGGATTTCAAAAGTGTTTATGCTGTACGACTTTATGAATTGTTAATGCAATGGAAGTCTGTAGGCAAAACACCTATGTATGAGTTAAATAAATTCCGTAGTCAAATAGGTATAGGAGTTAATGAATACGCTCGTATGGAAGCTTTTAAAAGACGTGTTTTAGATATTGCTATTGATCAAATTAACGAGTTTTCTGACATTACAGTTAAATATGAGCAGCATAAAAAAGGCCGTTCTATTTCAGGTTTTTCATTCACCTTCAAACAGAAGAAAACGGGCAATCAATCAGTAGAAAACAAGCGAGATCCAAAAACGGTAAATATTTTCTCAACCATGACAGATGCTCAACGACACTTGTTTGCCAACAAACTTTCACAACTTCCTGAAATGAGTAAATACTCCCAGGGCACAGAAAGCTATCAGCAGTTCGCTGTACGTATTGCTGAAATGCTCCAAACCCCAGAGAAATTTAAGGAACTATACCCTTACCTCCAAAAAGTAGGTTTTAAGGCTGCCTAGAATATAGGCTTGCCGATTTGTCTATTAGACTGTCTAATAGACAAGACATTTTTACAAGATTAGGCATCGTTTTACATCATGAAAAGCCTTTCAGTTTTAGAATTATCCAAGCTTTATGGCATAAACAGACAAACGATTTATAACCATATAAATAAAGGTATTTTAAGTAAAAACTCTGACAATAAAATTGATTTTTCAGAAGCTATCCGTGTATTTGGAGAGCCTGCCAAAAAACAGAATATAAAAGAACCTGTAAAAATAGACAGTCCAAGTTCGGCAGAAATTTTACTGCTTAGACAACAGATAGACATACTGAAAAATCAGCTTGATGATGCAAAAGACCGGGAATCTTTCTATCAAAACCAGATTGAAACAATGCAGCGCTTATTAGAAGCTCCCCAAGCCAATATGACTACGTTTACCGATCAAGAATCGGTGCAACCAGGTATGACCAAAACAGATCCAGAACTAGACACAGCAGAAGCTAAACATGACGGATTGACTACTCCGGAGCAAACAGAAAATGAGCACAGTCCAGTGCCTACGCATATCGAGCGACAACCTAAAAAACGAGGTTTATTCGGTCGTTTGGCGAAGGCTGTTTTTGACAATTGATTCTTCACTGAAGCTAATCAAAGTTGTGGAACAATGATCAAAGAATAGGCGTGGAACGTGAAGAATCAATAAAAAGCCGCTCCAGTGCGCTGAACCCTGGAACGGCTTTAACTAAGATATTGATGCCTATAGGGAAATTTCAAGCATTT
>NZ_CP039149.1 GCF_013343215.1 Acinetobacter sp. 10FS3-1 | reverse complement strand
TTTATTTGTCTACATTATTACTTATGAATATAAATCTATAATAATAAATATGCAGATTAATGCAAGGTAAACGTAGTTAAATCTACAAAAAAAATAATGTAGATTATTGGTAGGTAAACGTAGTCATATTGGTAGGTAAACGTAGTCATATTGGTAGGTAAACGTAGTCATATTGGTAGGTAAACGTAGTCATATAAGATCTAGAAGCCTTTATTTACAAAGTCTTGAGCATGTCTAAAAGCATTTAAAAGCTTAAAAATAATTAAAAGCCCAGGGAGTAAAAAATTGCCCTTGGTTTTCGCTACGCTCAAACTCTATTGAATCTCGCTTTCGCTCGATTCGTTGGGGCAATTTTTGGTTAATATTTTCGTGACTTTTAGAAAAAGCAAAAGCAGCTCGGAATTCGCTTCGCTCATGAGCTTTTTTTCTCGCTACGCTCGGTTTAGGGATCAAACTTGGAAAGTTCGCACCCATGCGGGATGCTCTGTAGGGTAGGTGATTAATGGATAGGGAGCTTGTAATCAGGGAAAGGAAAGAGCAAATTTTCTCAGTTCGCTCGTAGACACTCGCTCTGTTTATCGACTCATGCCACGAGATTTCATTTTAGGCGCATGTTGCTGTGCTTTGAGCTGTTGTTGTTGTCTGAGTTTCATCTGTTGTTCTGCTTTGATCTCATTCACACATTTCTTAATAACTTGATAGGTTGAGTATAGAGTTTGGTATTGCTTGGCTTTGGCCGGATGTTGTTGTTGGTACTGCTTCCAGGCATGTTCTTTGAACTTTTCATTTTCCAATAAATCCTTCACACCATGTTTTTTCTGGTGTTCATGCTGACCTTTCAGCTTTTTGTGTTCCTGATAAATCTCGTCACGTTGGGCTTCCCAGGCTTTTTTTCCAAACAGTAAGGGTTTGTTCTGGGTTAATTCGTTGTGTTGATCGACCAGGCTTTGCAATCTGTCATGACTTTGCTTGAGTCGACTCTTCACGATGTCCTGGGCAAGCTGCTGATTGAACTCGTTTTCATGTTTTTGCATCTTGCCGAAGGTGTTTTCGGCCTTTTTAAAAACATCCTGCATAAATTCTAGGTCTAGATTCGCGTCTTTTGCGCTGATTTCGCGATTTAGCACTTTGCCAAGGGTTTCTCTCTGTTTTTCTTCAAACAGGGCTTTTTCGTCAATTGGTGGCGTTTTAGCACTATTTTTGATTTGGATCTGCTGTTCAGTTTTTAGTGTATTGAGTTTGATCTCATTTTCAGCAATCAGCAGATCCATATTTTTACTGTATTGCAGTTGAGCCTGATTTCTCTGTTTGATTTCATCATTGCTTCGGCTGATTTCGGTCTTAATCCCTTTCCGGCGCAGTTCGGTGACTTTCGGCCCTTCGTGCAGGGTAGCCTCTAGACCATTCTCCTGGTCCTTGTAGCTGCGGTGATCGACTCGGGCGGTGTATCCGGCCATGTCCAGGTGCATATTGCAGATATCGGCAAAGTGTTCGCGCCAGTATTCGATTTCTCCACTGTGTTTCTGATCCAGTTCCCGGGTTTTCTCGGTAAAACCTTCGGGAGTGAGCTTGCGTGTGCTCATCAGGATATGGGCGTGATAATTGCGTTCATCACTGCCGGATCCAGTATGCGGTGCATGGATACAGGCATCGACGGCCACCTGATGTCTGTCCACGATACTGGCGCATAGCTCTTCGAGCATGGCCAGGCGTTGTTCCTGATTTAATTCACTTGGAAAAGCGATTTCAAATTCCCGGGCAACTGTCGAGTTTTTTCGGGTTTCCCGTTGTTCCACTTCGTTCCAGAGTTTTTCCCGATTTTTTAAATGCTCTGGTGCGCCTTTGGGTAAATAAATTTCTTTGTATTCCACACCAGTTTTTCGGCTGTAGTCATGTTCTCGGCCTTCACGTTCGCAATAAATCTTTTCACCGGCCCGATAGGCGATTGCAGCAGTGGCGGAACGCCCTGCTGATCGTGCTACGGTTTTGACTGAAAAGTGGTAAATCGCCATGCCTTTTTTTCGCTTTTAAATTTTCATGTAGTGAAATACAACCGTGGATACGGTTGTCGGGGTATTGGGGTTTCCCCAATCGGACTTGCAAACGAAGTTTGCATAAGTGCGCTCTTCGAGGAAAACATTACTATACATATAGCACCTTGAATGCATATTCAAGTGCGCTTATGTTAGGCATGGTTTCCCAGGATGATGGTATTGGATGAATGAGCGTTACTGAAAATTTAGACAGCAAGATTAAGGCACACGAAGAGAAGCTCAAACAGCTTAAGGCTCAACGACAGGCAGCACTGGCAAGAGAACGTGCCAAAGAGAAAGACCAGGCACGAAAGGATGATACAAGACGTAAGATTTTAATCGGATCCTGTATGTTAAAAATTACTGAAGGTGATGAACAAGCTAGAGCCAAATTAATTACACAAATGGATAAGTATTTAACAGACGAACGTGATCGAAAATTGTTTAATTTACCCCTTCAATGAAAATTAATTTACCTGAAATAACGCATCAACAGGAACGTAATATGAGACTTTTGGTTGCTTTGATTTTTCCCTGGGTGCTGTTTTTTACGATAGGTCGTCCATTTGCAGGAATGATGTGTTTATTTCTTCAAATTACGATTCTGGGGTGGATCCCGGCCGCAATCTGGGCTGTATATGCTTTATCGCAATATAAGACAGATCAAAAGATCAAAAAAGCATTGCTTTACTAAGTACTGTGAAGAGGAAAATTAACCATATTTTTCTTTTTAGACCTGAGACGTTGTCCAGATTGACCACACTTTTAAGTGTGGTTTTTTATTTTTACCTAGCCTAAAGATATCATTTAGAAAAGAACTCATTTTTTATGAATTATAGTGATAATGACGGAACATAATGATATTGCTTAACAATAAGAATAATTCTATATTAAAAAAATATGGAAAAATTAACTATAAGATTTTATTAAGTTTAATTAAAAAAATTATGAGTAATAAAAATGGAATATTGGAATATTGTTTTAGTAATCTCAATAATTATAATGATATGCCTAACATTATTCGTATTGTGTGTAGGACGCAAAGTTTGGAAAAATCTTATAGTTACCTTAATAATATCCACTCTCATTAGCTTCCTTATCTTATGCGCTATAAATTTTTTATTTGGACATGGTGTATATATTCCGTGGAGTAACCATAGTCATTGGACAGAGATATTAAGTATAGAAATAATACTCATGAGTTTAGTAATAGGGGGGAGTAGTACTTTCATGATCATGTTAGGGACATTTATTTCTAAAAATAATAGATAGCACAGAATTAATAATCTATAAGTTATAGAAATTACTAGTAATTTTATAATAAGTGTTATGCCAACCATCTTAAAGAACCAATGATTATTCAAATGATTAATAAAAATAAGTTCATTATAGTGATTTTTAAGTTTAATTAATTGTGTGATATTAATCACTCTAATCAATAAGTCAGTGGTCGGGTTTGTAATAAAATGTGGTGATTATTTAATCAATAGATGCTTTAATCAGCCTCAGAACAATAACTATAAAACGCCACAGCGAAGAAAATTAGCTCTCTAATTCTTACTTATAAAAAGAACTAAAAGAAGAATTAGAGGGTTCTGTTTTTCTTATCAAATTCACAATATTTTTTTCCACATAGCTCCTATCCAATATGGGTATGGGGCTAATTTTTTGACTTCGTATAAGAGATTTTATGTTAAATCAGTTGGCTATAAATTTTTAAAAATATCCTTAGTTTAATATTTTAATAAGCAAGTAAAGGGTAAGATAGGATTGAAAATCTTAAATTTCTGTAGGAAATTTAAATTAAAAGAAACGGGAGTTAATAGTATGAGTCAAGACCCTAAAAAATGTCCTGTTACCCACCTGACTACTGAAGCTGGTGCCCCTGTGGTCGACAATCAGAACAGTATGACGGCAGGTGCGCGTGGACCTTTACTTGCCCAGGATTTATGGTTGAATGAAAAACTGGCCAACTTTGTCCGTGAAGTGATTCCAGAGCGTCGTATGCATGCCAAAGGTTCAGGTGCTTTCGGTACCTTTACCGTGACCAATGATATTACCCAATATAGCCGCGCTAAAATTTTCTCTGAAGTCGGCAAAAAAACCGAAATGTTTGCGCGTTTCTCAACGGTGGCGGGTGAACGTGGTGCGGCCGATGCAGAACGTGATATTCGCGGTTTTGCCCTGAAATTCTATACTGAAGAAGGCAACTGGGATCTAGTTGGCAACAATACTCCGGTATTTTTCCTACGGGATGCCCGCAAGTTCCCTGACCTGAATAAAGCAGTCAAACGTGACCCGAAAACCAACAAGCGCAGTGCCACCAATAACTGGGATTTCTGGACATTATTGCCTGAAGCCTTGCATCAGGTGACCATTGTGATGTCGGATCGCGGTATTCCTGCTGGCTACCGTCATATGCATGGTTTTGGCAGCCATACCTTCAGTTTTATCAATGCCCAAAATGAACGCTTCTGGGTGAAATTCCATATGCGTACCCAGCAAGGCATCCAGAACCTGACCGATGCTGAAGCAGCAGACTTGATTGCCAAAGACCGTGAAAGCAGCCAGACCGACCTGTTTGATGCCATCGAACGTGGCGACTATCCAAAATGGAAAATGTACGTTCAAGTCATGCCAGAACTGGAAGCCGAAACAGTGCCTTATCATCCATTTGACCTGACCAAAGTCTGGCCGAAGGGCGATTATCCACTGATTGAAGTCGGTGAATTTGAGCTGAACCGCAATCCGGAAAACTATTTCCAGGATGTAGAACAGGCAGCCTTTGCACCTAGTAATCTTGTACCGGGCATCAGCTACTCACCGGACCGTATGTTACAGGCACGTTTAGTGAACTATGCCGACGCAGCGCGTTACCGTGTTGGTGTAAATCATTCACAGGTTCCGGTCAATGCTGCACGCTGCCCTGTAAACTCTAATCGTCGTGATGGTCAGGGCCGCATGGATGGCAACTATGGTTCATTGCCACATTATGAACCGAACAGTTTTAACCAGTGGCAGGAACAACCTCAGTTTAAAGAACCAGCATTAAAGATTACCGGTGATGCTGATTTCTGGGACTTCCGTGAAGATGACAATGATTACTTCAGCCAGCCACGTGCCCTGTTCAATTTGATGAATGATGAGCAGAAACAGGCCCTGTTTAATAACACGGCCGCAGCGATGGGTGATGCGCTAGATTTCATCAAATACCGTCATATCCGCAACTGTTATGCTTGCGATCCAGCTTATGGGCAAGGCGTTGCTAACGCCTTAGGTATGACTGTAGCAGATGCTCAAGCGGCACGTGAAACAGATCCTGCTAAAGGTTTACCAAGTTTTCTTTAATTTAAATAATTAATACCCCCGGCATCCTTGGACTGCTCTCAGTATCTTAGACATGAGGATGCCACTCAAAAACCGGTCAGTGAAGTTATTTAACATGAAATAAGCTTTTAAATTTCTCTTCCTGACCAATTACTTTGGCAAATTCAGCTGCAGTTTTTTGTCCAGTTTGATTGGCATTGCTATCACAATCGACTTGGCGTAACTGTTTTACAATGGCCCATTCAAGCTTAAACATCGCACCCATTAAGGCAGTATTGCCCTTGTTGTCACGTGCGCAGCGATTGGCACCATATTTTAGTAATATAGTGACTGCATCTTGATGACCATAATAAGCTGCCATGATTAAGGGCGTATAACCTGCACTATTACGGACATTCACTGGAAATCCGTATTTTAAAAATTCATTAATAACTTCTTGATTACCAGTTTTTGCTGCGGCAAAAAAGATATCGATTAATTCCTGTTGGGAGTTTACCGTTTGTTGCTGAGCCACTTGAACTGTTTCTTGGGCATGAAGTTTAGTTATTCCTAGTGTAAGCAGAGTCATTAATAGAATGCTAGAAATAGACATCATCACGCTATTCAAGATTGCTTTCATTTCAATTGGCCTCAAGTTTGCTTATGACAAAATATTGGAAATCTAAAATTCCTGTAAAACTCCCCTAGGGTTGCAGGAAAGGATTTGAGTTTTACAGGACTTTTCGGTGGTGACTCTTAATCGCTAGTCACCGATTTGATCAACCAACCAGAATTAGTCTTTCAATTTTGCAGCTTTTGCTTTAACGATTGAGATGTCACCGTTAACCGCTTTAGTCATACGCATACCGTAATCTGCATCTGCTTTATAGAAGTAAGACAACATGATGTGTTTGGTTTCTGAATCTTTAACACTGCCAAGATCCGCAGCCAAGTTCATGATTAAAGCGTCTTTTTCTTTCGTAGTGTATGAACGGTAAAGATCACCCGCTTGCTTAAAGTTTTGCTCTTTCACGCCAATTTGTTGTACGTAACCAGATAGAGGCGTTTGTAGCGCACGTGCTTTCGCAGTTGCAGCTTTGGGCTCTTTGCGGCTTGGTTCGTAGTTCACATCAGAATTACGCTCACTGACATTCATTGAACCATCTTGGTTGTTGTTGTTTACATCAATCACTGGACGGTTTACAGGAATTTGTTGATGGTTCACACCCAAACGGTACATTTGTGTATCTGAATAAGAGAAGATACGGCCTTGTAGCAGACGGTCTTCAGATGGTTCGATTCCTGGTACCAGGTTACCTGGCGCAAATGCTGACTGTTCAGTCTCGTTGAAGAAGTTCTTCGGCATACGGTTCAGGGTCAAGGTACCGACTTTAGTTTCTGGAACCAGCTCAGTTGGCCAGATTTTAGTTGGATCTAGTGGATCGAAATCAAACTTGCCCAGGTCTTTAGGATCAAGCACCTGAATGTACAGATCCCATTTCGGGAAGTTACCTGCATAGATGTTGTTATAAAGGTCATTGGTCAAGTGGTTGAAATCTTTACCTTGCTGCTCAGCCGCTTCTTTCACGTTCAAGCCCTTCACGCCTTGTTTAGAGCGGAAGTTGAATTTCACGTACTTGTATTCGCCTTTGTCGTTATACAGTTTGTAAGCGTGAACACCAAAACCGTCCTGTTCGCGGTAGCTGGTTGGAACACCTTGCTTGCCGTATACATACGTCAGCATGTTGGTTGCCCATGGCTGGCTCGACAGGAAATCAAACACACGGTTAGCATCTTGTACGTTGGTCACCGGGCTTGGCTTCATGGCGTGAATGAAGTCCGGGAACTTGATCGCATCACGGATAAAGAAGACCGGTGTCTGGTTACCGACCAAATCCCAGTTACCTTCTTGTGTGTAGAACTTCACTGCGAAACCGTGCGGGTCACGTAAAGTCTCTGGTGAACCTTTACCATGAATTACTGTGGACATACGAACAAAAACTGGAGTTTTTGTACCTGCCTTGAATAGAGAGGCAATCGTCAGGTCAGATAAGTCTTTAGTTGCTACGAATTCACCATATGCACCTGTACCACGTGCGTGAACCACACGCTCAGGAATACGCTCACGGCCAAAACGTTGTAGTTTTTGTACCAATTGAACATCTTGAAGTAAAACTGAACCGTTTTCACCTGCAGTGATTGAATTTTGGTTATCCCCTACAGGCGCACCGTTATCTTTAGTTAACGCTGCAGCTTGTGTAGTCACTGTAACTGTTGCAAGCATTGCAATAAGTAACGAATGTTTCAACATAATCTGTCTCTTAAAATAGTACCTTTCCTGCGAGGATTAAGGTACTAAATATTAAGTGATCTATAAAACCGTTTATTTTTATAGTGTTAATCGTAAAAATGGATTATTATTGTGTTTTTCAGTGTTTTCCATATTAAATAATTACAGGAATATTTTCTTAATAATATTAATGAATTTTTGATTAGCCACTACACAGTAGTTTAATTAGGATTTTTATGGAGAAAAAATTATTAATTCAAATGAATTCGACTTAGTAGTTATTTAATTCTTCTAAAATTAGCATAATACACGTTATACGAAATTAAAAATGGGAGCCTAAGCTCCCATTTTTATTAATGATTTTTTAAATCTTTTAGCATTGCTTCACGCAGAATTTTATTCATACGTGTTTGATAACCTTTTCCTTGTGCTTTTAACCATGCTAATACATCCGCATCAAGACGAACTGACGTTTGTTGCTTCACTGGACGAAAAAATTGCCCATGACGAATAGCATTACTCCAGTCGGTAATTTCAGGCATATCTGATAGATCTAGCTGATCATCAGGAACCGTGCCTTTAGCAAGCAAGCGTTGAATTTCAGCATCTTGCTTCTCACTAAATTTTTCATTTAGTTCTTTGCGTGAGTATCTAACCGTGCTCATATTGATTGCGCTCCGCTTTAGTGACCTGTCTTGCACTAATGATTCTTATGATTTCACAGTCATCTTCATCAAAGATGGTATGAGCTACTAAGAGCATTAGTACGCCTTTCACTTTTCCAATGGTCTGCCAACGTTCTTCGCCATCGGTATGTCTGTCCTGAATTGAGATCCTCAGTGGATCATCAAAGACAAGGCTTGCCGTTTCGAAAGAGACATCGTGCTTTTTCTGATTCTTTCGATTCTTAGCCTCATCCCATTCAAAATACTGTTCCATAAAAAACATTCAAATTTGTATATACAATAATGTATCACAAAATTGTATCACTCAAGTTGAGAAGCGTAATTTTTAGTCAAAATTATTGGCAAAACATTCCAAAACTGCTCATAAAAAAAGCCGACTTGTTTCCAAGTCGGCTTTTCGGGTTTGCGTCCCCGATTTTTTATAACATAACTTTTTGAAATATAAAACTATTTTTATATGCGTTTCGTATAACGCCCATTATGTTAAATGGGTGGATTATTTTCATTAATGATCCCAAAAGCTTTTCTCCATGCCTGAGGGCTGGTGCCATATTTTTCACGAAAATTTTTTCTAAATGACACGGTATTATTAAAACCTGAAAGCTCGGTTATCTTTTCGATAGACAAGTTTGTCGTTTCTAAAAGTTCACAACTTAATCTGATTCTTTCAGTATTCAGCCAATCGACTAGGGTCATGCCTGTCGCTTTCTTAAAATGCCGTGTGAACGTCCTGCGTGTCATATGTGTCCGTTCAGCGAGGCTTTCAATATTATGTTGTAAAGCTAAATTCTTTCTTAAAAAATCAAGTAATACATTAATTTGTGCATCTTGGCTCGATTCTGCGACTGGCTGTTCAATAAACTGAGCTTGCCCACCTTCACGGTGAGGCGGGATCACCATTACTCTAGAGACTTTATTCGCAATTCGTGCATTATAGATTTCTCGTACCAAATATAGGCAGCAGTCTAATGCTGCACCTGTTCCAGCAGAGGTTACAATCCTTTGGTCTTCTACATACAGGGCATCATGATCAAGTTGAACCTGTGGAAACCGCTCACTGAAATCTTGTTCAGCCATCCAGTGCGTAGCTGCTTTTTTATGGTCAAGTAAACCAGCATATGCCAGTGCATAAGTTCCATAGCATAACCCTACAATTCTAATTCCAGTCTGATATGCACAATTTAGGGCATCGATAAGTACTTGTTCAGGCTCGTGATTAAAATCATCCCACCCAGGAATAATAATAAGATCCGACTCTTTAATGAGCTCGACCCCACCATCAGGGATAATTATCATAGACTGTTCTGTTGTTACGGGCTGGCCATCTATAGAAAAAATTTTCAGATCAAATAAGCGTTTATCTTCAATCTTGATATTGAAAATGATATGGGGGATAGAGAAGTGAAATGGATTTATATTGGGATATACGAACAATCCAATCACTGGTATAGCCATTCAATCTACCTCTCTAAAATAATAAATATAGCATGTTGTCCCAATAGTTTCGATGATTGTCCTTAAGGACAATTTTATTGCTTAATTTTTCCTATCATGATTCGAGTATGACTAAATGATTGGATCTGGAACATGAATAAAATTTTAAGTAGCTCTGTTATTGCACTCTCTCTGGCAATGGCTTCAGTCCATTTATATGCGAATGATAAGGTGGTTCAGCGAGATACTTCTAAAGTTACGCATATACAAGAAATTCGCAATGCAACGATTAAAGTAACCTATGCTGATACGACTTTTTTAATTGACCCAATGTTTGCTAAAAAAGGATTCTATGAAGGTTTTCCTGATACTCATCGTAGCTATTTACGGAACCCATTAGTCGATTTGCCTATCAAGCCCGAAACGATTTTAGAAGGTGTAGATGCGGTAATCGTGACCCATACCCATTTAGATCATTGGGATGATGCAGCACAAGCGACTATTCCGAAAAACATGCCGTTGTTTGTACAGAATAAAGAAGACCAGAAAATCATTCAGTCACAAGGCTTCAAAGATGTTCGTGTATTAACTCAAGCGACCTTTGAAGGGATTAAGCTCACTAAAACTGGTGGTCAACACGGTACTGATGCCATGTACCGTATTCCTAAGCTTAAAGCTGGATTAGGTGAAGCAATGGGTGTGGTATTTGAAGCTGCTGGCCATGAAACTGTTTATGTGGCAGGAGATACCATCTGGCGTTCTGAAGTTGATCAAGCGATTCAAACATTTAAACCTGATGTGATTGTCTTGAATACAGGTAACGCCTTGGTTGATGGCTTTAAAGAATCCATTATTATGGGCAAAGAAGATACTTATCATGCAACTCAGAAAGCACCAAATGCTAAAGTGGTTGCTGTTCACATGGATGCAATTAACCACATGTCGGTAACACGTGCTGAGCTTGCAGATTACGTAAAGGACAAAGGAATCCAAGATAAGGTTTTAATTCCTATCGATGGTGAAACGCTTTCTTTCTAAAGTGACTTAAAGAAGTGGAAGCATTCCACTTCTTTAAAACATAAGTAGAACAAAACAAATATTAGTTAAGTAAAGGAATAGGTATGTCAAAATCAGCTTTATTAGTTATCGACTTACAAAATGAATATCTACCTACAGGTAAATTACCATTGGTAAATATTGAACAAGCTGCTGCTAATGCAGTGAAAGTAATTGCGAAAGCCCGTCAACAGGGTACTCAAGTGATTCATGTCCAACATATTGCTGATGCTGAATCTCCTATATTTGAACCTAGCTCAAATGGTATTGAATTTCAGGACACAGTTAAGCCGCAAGAAGATGAATCTGTGATCATTAAAAATCACATCAATGCGTTCTTAAACACGAATCTCAAAGAAATTTTAGATAGCAATCAAGTGACTGAGTTAGTCGTGATTGGTGCTATGACGCATATGTGTGTTGATGCTGCTGTTCGTGCTGCTTCTGATTTTGGTTATAAGGTAAAAGTGATACATGATGCTTGTGCAACACTAGACTTGGAATTTAATGGCGTTAAAGTACCTGCTGGTCATGTCCATGCAACATTAATGGCCGCTTTTGAATTTGCATATGCTCAAGTAATATCAACTGAAGATTATGTTAGCTAAAGACTAAGATTTCCTAAAATTAACATAATACACCTTATACGAAATACTGTATAATTATCCTTATAATTCAACGCTGTAGTTTCTAGTTTATAGCCCGAGCATCCCTGTTCGGGCTTTTTTTATGATTTTTCACGTTCCACGCCTATTATTTAAGCAATGTTCCACAAGTTTATTCAGTTTTAATAAACCTCATCCAGTTTTTTGATGAGTCATTATTTCATGTGCTTGCACTGAAATTGGCTCATCAAAAAACTGGAGTCCTGGCTAACCATAAGGAAGGAAAAAACGGCTCAGGAAACCCCTTTTTTTAGGTTCAGGCTCAACGTGTTCTGGAACAGGGATACGTTTATTGTCTTTCTGAGGAGTAGTCAATCCGTCATAGTTTGACTCAGTCTGTGGCCGAGGATCTGTTGCTATATTCGAATTAGTAGATTCATTTAGTTGATTAATATTTTCTTGTTTTGGCTGTTCTAAGGTGCCCTTAAACTCAATTCTATGAGTAAGATCTTCAATATGTTGCATCAAAGACTTTTCTCTTTGATTTGCTAACTCTAACTGATTTTTGAGTAAAGAAATTTGATCTTTTAATACATTTTCAACTTCAGATTGAACGTGTACTTGTACATCCTTTTGAACTTGTTCAGTACGTGCACTGGACTGAACACCGACTGGATTGCCATAAACTCTGATAAGTTCAGACAAGTCTATAAGTCCATCATGATCTCTTGATAATTCACCACTTTTTAAAGCCTCGTATATTGTTGTACGTGATTTTTTAAAGGCTTTACTTGCGTCCATAACGCTAAATTTTGTTGTGTTCAATGGAATCCCTCAGTACGTGTACAAGGATGTTTATGTGAACATCCAATCTGAACATGAAGTTTATTTTGTATTAAAGCCTACTTTTTTTAGATATGGGAGTAGTTCTTCAAATTTTTGTGGATCTCGTAGCATTTCAGAAATTCGAACTGCAAATTGTGAGTAGCTTTCAGTACCTTGAGAATATTTATTCATCTCTGGAAGCTCAGACAGTTTACTGGCAAAAAGATGACGCTGTGCATCGGTAAATTTTGAGAAAATCTCAAGAGCAGTTTGCTCTTTGTTATGAGCTATAACGACTTTTTTCAGTTTAAAGTTGAATGAAAAACCAGAAATATTACGTCCCTTTTTATGTTGCTGACATTGGACGTTAATATCGGTGTGTTCATTAATTTGGGCAATAGCTAGATTTAATACTCGATCTTTGAAATTTCCCATTCTTGTATATTCATCATCAAGAACGCCTATTTTTTGTCTGAACTCTGCTAGTTCGATAATTGGAGTTTGACCCGTACTACGCCAAGCAATTAATAATTCATACAACCGCACAGCATAAGCACTGCTGAGATTACTAATCTGTTGTAACTCATATTTAGTGAATTGTTCTTCTAAACGTGTAATAAGTGGCACGATTGCAGGGGCAAATATTAACTTTACTGTAGCCTCATCATCGATATATCTAATCTCGCTCACCCAGCGACTTAAAACATTCTCTACATTTCCTCTTTTATTAATTTCTTGATAGCTAAATTGACGTACAAATAGATCCTTACAAGCATCTTTTAACGCTTGGTAAGCTGTTTGTCTTGCAACATTAAATTGATTTACATAACTCTCAGCATGCACTTCTAAGGGGTCATTTGCATTGATTCCTCGACCACTATCTCTTGCTTCGACGATAGCTAATAAGATCAAACGTTGTTCTACTAAGTCTAAGTTATAACTCGCATTAATTAAGGCATTATCTTTAACTACTAAGTCCCGCAT
>NZ_CP039148.1 GCF_013343215.1 Acinetobacter sp. 10FS3-1 | reverse complement strand
AGCCACTAATTTTTTATTGTGTATAAGTACACGTTAATATTATTTGTGGACTTATGCAAGGTAAACGTAGTTATATTGCAAGGTAAACGTGGACATATTGCAAGGTAAACGTGGACATATTGCAAGGTAAACGTGGACATATATCCTTTGAAAGTGTTGTAAATAAAGGCTTTCAGCATGTCTAAAAGCATTTAAAAACTTTAAAAATAATTAAAAGCCCAGGCAAGGAAAAATTGCCCTCGGTTTTCGCTACGCTCAAACTCTATTGAACTTCGCTTTCGCTCAGTTCGTAGGGGCAATTTTTGGCTTAAAATTTCGTGACTTTTTAAAAAAGAAAAGCAACTCGGAATTCGCTTCGCTCATAGAGCTTTTTCACTCGCTTCGCTCGACATAAAGTCACCGTAATCAGTTCGCACCCATTCGGGATGCTCTGATTCTGAATTCTTGATACACAGGGGAGCCTGTAATCAGGGAAAAACAGGTGAAAAAATTTAGATCCCTGTAGTTCGCTCGTAGACACTCGCTAAATGCTCTCATTTGCGATTTAAGAGTTTTTTCTTAACTCAACTATAAATCTACTGTGGTTTAGCAAAACATCGCTAAAAACCCTATTTTTTTGCGTTTAAACAAGATTCACCAAGGTCGGTAGTCGTTGTTATTTTCATTTTCGGTTTTTTTAGGCTCGTTTTTCTGCTGTTTTTCCAATTCTTGGCGTTTTAAAAATGCCAAATGTTCTCGTTCGCGTCTTTCTTGTTCATAGCGTTGTTCTTTTTGCTCTCGTTCTTTACGTAATTGCTCTCTAAATTCACTTTCTCTGCGATCATTTTCAATTCTTCGTTGGCGATCTACTTCAGCTTGGCGTACTTGCTGCATTCTTTCTTGTTCAATTTTGAGATCATCTGCCCGTTTTGCTTTAAGGAGGGGACTCATATCATCATTAAAATCATGTAGGGTATCGAATGAATGAACGTACTCTCGTTTTAGCTTCTGCCAAAACGAGGGTTTTATCGTTGGTCGTTCAATCCCATTATTTTCCAGTATCTCTGAGCATTGGCCTAAGCGTTGGACAACATTCTCAATATCGTATTCTTTAGCAAGTTGTTCGACCTCGGTTGCGTATTCTCTCCAGTTCTCATTTTTTGCCTGTTCTACTGATTTTTCAGTCGCATAAAAATCAGGTTTTTTTATATCTCTGTAAGTATGATGATAAGAGTCATAAAACAAATTATTGGTATGTAAGTAAAAATCGCTTTTGTTTTCTGCTAACCATCGTTTTGTCTTGGTGAGATTTGATTCAATCTGCTTTTGATTATCAGCAGCATTGCTTTGAATGGTGTAAAACTGATTGGCAAATTCTGCATAAATATCCTGGCACCGGATGAAGTCATCATATGCGTTGTCGATCTGTTGAACCTGTTGTTCTTGCAGGCGTTCTTCTTCTAGGTTGAGATTTACTAATTCTGCTAAAAGCTCTTTTTCTTCTGCTTCGGTTAACTGAAGTTCGTTTTCCAGCTGGGGAATCTGATCTTCTAATCGACTTGGAACAATAATTTCTTGATCAAGGCCCTTGATGATCTGTTGGTATTCTCGTGCAGCATCTAAATTTTTGGCTTTGATTGCATCATTTTCAAGTGCAATTCTTGGTAGCACAATTTCAGTGTTACGTTCTTCAAGCGGTCTTTTTTGTTCCTCGTCATATTGTCTGCGAAGTGCTGTAGCTTCATGCCCTTCATGATGAGTGGGTTCAAGAAAGTCTAAGCCCTGATCCTTGTAACTCCGGTGGTCGATGCGTTCGTCTAGTCCGGCATTTTCCAATACTGTGTTTACAACATTGGCAAAAGTTGCTCGGCTGTCCTTCAGGATCTCGGGACCATGGTCGTTGAAGATTCTTTGTTTCTTTCCTAATTCGCCTTTTTCATTGATGAGTCTGGTAGTGAACATCATGTGTACGTGATAGTTTTTATTATTGGTTTCATCGTTATGTTCATGTGGTGCATGGATGCAGGCATCGACAATAACATTGTGCTTGTTCACAAAGTCTCGGCAAAAGTCATCAACGATTTTTATGCGTTCTGCATCTGTTAATTCATGTGGTAAAGCACAGATATATTCTTTGGCGAGTCGTGCATTGGCTTTCATTGAGCCATTGGCATTGAATTCTTTTTTTTCTACTGTATTCCAAAGTGTTTGACGGTCTAAAAGTTTTGTATTGGTATGTTCTGGTGCATAAATATTTTTGTATGCAAGTCCCTTTTTTTTAGTGTAGTCCTGAGTCTTTCCAAAAGTCAGATCCTCTAATTTTTCACAGGCACGATAAGCAGCACAAGCAACGGCTGAACGTCCGTCACTTCGTGAGATGTTGCTTTCATTCAAATGAAAAATTGCCATTTTAAAAACCTAAATTTCTGCATATCGTGTTTTTGATTTTCGCAACTTTGAAAAAGTTGCTGACCATGCTAAAGCGAGGTCATGGGGTACAGGGGTTTCCCCTGTCGCAACGTCCACTTTTAAATGAAATGATAAAAGTGGGTAAGTGCGCCCTTCGTTTCACTCCGGGAAAACTTCGCTTCGCTACGTTTGATATTGCTTGCTTTGTTTTTTGACTCTATGATGATGTTTGATTATTGATCATCACGGTTTAATACTATGTCAGATATTCAAGAAAAGAAAGATACAGTTTTAAAGAAACTCACCAAAGCACAGCAGAAAAAATTATCCCTGCAAGAGCAAATTGAGTATTTAAAAAAAGAACAAGAGCAGATCTTAGAACAGGCAAAACAGAAACAGAATGAGCTTAAACTCAAACAGCAAAAACTTTTAAGCGAAGCAAAAGCTCAAGAACGGAAAAATGAAACTAGACGGAAAATTTTGCTTGGCGCTTGGGTTTTGAATAAATTTAAAAATGATGAATCTTTTAAACATCAATGGGCTGATTTTGAGCAGTTTTTAAGTGCGGAAAGTAAGACAGAAGAAAATAGACAGAAAGATAAAGAGCTTTTTAATGATCTTTTTAAGGGATAAGTTCTAAATTTCATATAAGAGATTTTATGTTAAATATCGATATTTCAGTTCTAAAAATTTTTATAAAGTTTAAATAATTTAAGCTATAATTTTTAGCAAATCAGTCTTTATAAATTAATAATATGTATAGAGTTTTAGAAGAAATTGGTTGTGGTGGGTTTGGTCAAGTTAACTTAATTGAGTACCTAGATGGATCACAAGCGGCAAAGAAAACTTTCCGCCCTCAGACTTCTTTGGAAATGTCATTAATTGATAATGTCCGTAAGCGATTCATTCGAGAAGTGAGTATTTTATCAGGCATCAATCACGCCAATATTATGCCTATCTTGGATTCAGATTTACAAACAAATCCTCCGTCTTACATTATGCCATTAGCTGATAGTTCATTAGCTGATGATATATCTTATTTAAAAGCAAATATTAAAGATGCTCTAGTTGCTTTATTAGATATTCTTGCTGGTTTAGAGGAGCTACATTCACTCGATATTTTACATAGAGATTTAAAGCCTCAAAATATTTTACGTTTAGGTGATAACTATGTAATTAGTGATTTTGGATTAGTGTCACTAAAAGACACGCAAATTTCGGCATTAACTCAAACTGGACTTCGAATGGGCAGTGATTTTTATACAGCTCCAGAGATTGTTGAAGAGTTACGTAATGCAACTAAGGCCACTGATATTTATTCTTTTGGGTGTATTTTACATGATCTCTTTGGTACTAGATCGAGAGTACCTTGTCAGACTATTAGTGATCCTAACTCAAGAGTTGCTGATATCATTGAAATTTGCACAAGACAAAATCCAGCTCAGAGATTTAGTAATGTTAGTGATTTGCGAGAGGTTTTAGTCGAAAGCTTATCTGATAGCGACGATGATCTTGATGTATCACAGTCAGCATTAAATTTCAGAGAATATTTACTAAATACTCCTGTATATGATGAATACACTCTTCAGAAAATAGTTAATTATTTGGAGGATGATATCTATGATGATGACTCCTATTATATTTTTAATGAATTATCTAATGAGACGATAGAAAATATTTTAATCTTCCCTGACATTGCCATCCGATTTGCTACTGTTTACGCATCTTGGGTAAGAAAAATTTCACACGATTTTACGAAATGTGATGTGATAGCAAGTAAATTGGAAAAATTCTATATTTCTTTAAATGATGTAGGTCTTAAAGCACATATTTTACTAGCATGGCTCATTATGGGAGCTAGTCATAATAGATGGTATGTGGAAGAAAAATTCATGAAATATGCAATAGATGCAAATGATCGAGTTTGTAAGAGATTTACACTCGAGGCTCGAGTGATAGGTCATAGAGAAGTTTGTGCTAGATTGAATCATCTTGAAAGATCTATTTCTACTTCAAGAAATAAGCTTCCTATCACACTACGCGACTATTTTGGTGATTCTTAAGTGTTCCCTCTTTACTATACAGGTATTGGACCTCGGTCTTCCAATCAAGACTATTACATGAGTGCTTCTTGTGGAGCGGGGTTATTACTTGCTGTTGCTGATGGGGTTGGAGGAAATAATGGAGGAGAAATTGCTTCTAAACTTGCAATTTCTACATTCTACAAGTCTTTTTCTAATTCAGTAGAAAAAAATTCTATTAAAGAATCACTTGAAATCAGTATGAAATCAGCGCATGAAGCTCTAATCACGCAAGGAAGTAGTGTTCCTGAATTAAAAAATATGGCAACAACTCTTACAGTTGCTTTTATCAAGAACAAACAAATGCATGTAGTGCATGCAGGAGATTCTAGACTTTATGTTATTCGAGGAATGGGGCTAAAACAGCTTACGATTGATGATACTGAAGTAAATAAACTTGTGTCTGAAGGGGTTCTCTCTAAAGAAGAAGCTTTAGTGTACCCAAGAAAAAATATACTTACGAATGCGTTAGGTATAAAAGATGGATTTACTTATCAATCAAAAATATTCACTGTTAAACCTGATGATAGAGTTTTAATTCTCTCAGATGGTTTTTATCAGGTTATTACGAAAAAATTTTTCCGAGATTTAGCGCTACAAGAAAAGGAATTTTCTAATTACTTTTTTCAATTAGTCTCTAAATGTAAAGAGAATGAACCTAAAGATAATTTTACATTAGTAGGTGTTCAAATATCTTAAGCTTTCCTAAAATTAACATAATGCACATTATGCGAAGTTGAAAAATTAAGACTATAGCCTTGATTTTTATGTATTTTTTAAAATTTAAGACCTAGGCCGGTGCCTAGGTTTTTTATTTCATATAAGAGATTTTATGTTAAATAGACAAATTTTGATAAGAACAATTACTTTCTGGAGGCCTTATTAAAGTGAGATAGATCTGCACTATTAATATCTTTTAATTTATTCATTTCATGTTCTGTAAAATTATAGATAGGAATAGAAGAAAAATCTGTACCATCAGTCCAAATGAAATTTCCATTTTCATCAATACCTTCTGCTGCGGAAAGGACTTGATGATCATATATTCCCCACTTTTTTATTTTTTTAACTTCTAAGGTTAGGCAGATTACATTATCGAACACCTTATCTGTAAGTGAATTACCTGGTGGTAAAAACCTGTGTAATGATGGAACTTACTCATGGCATGATGGGGTAACATACAGGGCAGGACTACGATACAACTTCTAATAGAATAACTGTACAAGTGCTGGAGTCTTTTTAAATAAAGAATTAGTATCTTGATTAATAAAGAATTAGTATCTTGATTAATAAATATTTGGGATGATTGTGTGAAAAAGTTAATCTTATCGTTTATCACTGCTGTGGCTTTGGGAGGGTGTGATCAGTCCTCTGACTCCAATAAAAAAATTACGAGTAGTAATCAGAATACTCAAGTCAAAGAAAATACTTGGCAATTATTATCTAGTAAGGATGAGATGCGTGGCACTGAGACCAAATGGCTCTCATTACGGTCTGAAAATAGTGCTGGACTGGATTTTCCATATGATGGTATTAATTATTTAACTCTAGATATTTTGAACGCTAATACAGACGACACTAAGATTTTTCTAACAATTGATAGAGGGCAGTACGATTGTGGCAAATATGGTTGTTATGGCTCAATAAAGTTTGGTAATACTACTGTTCAAGATATTACATTTCATCCCCATGATTATGCAGGCAGTGATGGGACTATGTTGGTATTTCGTGGAAATACACAGGCTTTTAAGCAAAATATAGGAAAGTTCAACGAAATAATTATAGAGCTACCATTTTATAAAAATGGCTCAAAGCAGTTTAAGTTTAAGACAAATGGATTTAATGAGAACGTTAAAAAACTCTAAATCTATGAGGTAAATCAACCTCGCAATTATGAGGGAGATGAATAGCCACCAAAATTCTAGACACACATAACCATCTTTTGATGGGCCTTTTCATAATCTAAGTTACAGTCTCTAAAATTAACATAATACACGTTATGCGAAGTTGAAAAATTAAGACTATAACCTTAATTTTTATGTATTTTTTTAAATTTAAGACCTAGGCCGGTGCCTAGGTTTTTTATTTCATATAAGAGTTTTTATGTTAAATAGCCATTTTAACTAACTAAATAATGCCTAGAAAATTGGTGGCTATTCAAACGTGTGAGGTGTATTCCGCCTATGCGCTTTTAGATCGAAAAACAATTTCCTTTTTATACATCATATACTCTATGAGGATTCGATTTAAATCATTCAGACTATCTACTAAAAGATTTAATTTCTTCTCTAAAATTTTTAATTTTTCTTCATTATCAACACGCATTTCTTGGTGGATATATTGAAATCCATAATTTTTTATATCAGATTGAACTGCTTCTATATCTTTATCTTCAATTATTTCTAATAGCAATCTTACCCTATCTCTATATTTCCTATCATTTCTAGAGCTATTAATTCTATTAGTAGATAAATCTTCTTTGCTAAAAAGTTCTTTATAATTAATTAAACTATCCATATTTCCGTATCTATACATATAGTCATTTTTTAACTCTTCTACTATTTTTAAAATTTCCTTTGCTTCATTAGCTATAACTTCTTTTCCTTTCTGATCATGCCATTTTTTATAAATATAAATAGCAACTATTATTGGTGATGCTATTGTTGCTGCTACTCCTAAATAAGTTCCCATCACACCTTGATAGGTAGCAATAATTGACCAATCCAAATTACAAACATCCATCTACTATCCCTTTAGAACGGCTTTGTTGTATAAATATATAAGTCATTGATTTTATTAAATTAAAAACTGGATTAAGAATCAAATAAACCCTTTCAAATCATATGGTTACGAATATTTATGCAAAAAAAGCCAAATTAACATAATAATACACGTTATGCGAAGTCAAAAATGGGAGCTTAAACTCCCATTTTTATTGATGATTTTTTAATTCTTTGAGCATAGCATCTCGTAAAATTTCATTCATTCGTGTTTGATAGCCTTTACCTTGAGCTTTAAACCATGCAAGTACATCAGCATCTAAACGAATGGAAGTCTGTTGCTTCACTGGGCGATAGAATTGATTATGGCGTACAGCATTACTCCAGTCTGTAATTTCAGGAATATCTGATAGATCTAGCTGATCATCAGGAACCGTCCCTTTAGCAAGCAAGCGTTGAATTTCAGCATCTTGCTTCTCACTAAATTTTTCATTTAGTTCTTTGCGTGAGTATCTAACCGTGCTCATATTTATCTCGCTCCGCCTTAGTGACTTGTCTTGCACTAATGATTCGTATGATTTCAAAGCCATCTTCATCGAAGATGGTGTGAGCTACTAATAGCATTAGTACGCCTTTTACTCTTCCAATGGTTTGCCAACGTTCTTCACCATCGGTATGTCTGTCCTGAATTGAGATCCTCAGAGGATCTTCAAAAACAAGGCTTGCCGTTTCGAAAGAGACATCGTGTTTTTTCTGATTCTTTCGATTCTTTGCCTCATCCCATTCGAAATACTGTTCCATAAAAAACATTCAAATTTGTATATACAATAATGTATCACAAAATTGTATCACTCAAGTTGAGAAGCGTAATTTCTAGTCAAATTTATTGGCAAGAACTATCAAAACCGCTCATAAAAAAACCGACTTGTTTCCAAGTCGGTTTTTTAGGTTTTGCGCCCTGCATATTTATATCATAATTAATTGATATACATGCATTTTTTAAAGAGCATTTCGTATAACCGCCATTATGTTAAATAGAGAGTCTTAATGTTATAAGTGGACTTATCTTTAGTGAGTGTTGGTCAATTTCACTTAGAATATATTTGTTTTTTTCTCTTTTACATTCAAATAACTTGGTAGTTTGGTTAAATGTTATTTGTCCATTAGCCTGATGTTTAGCATATAAAATTTGAATTTTATCCGATGTGCTTTGTACCTTCTTCCACACTTCATAAGCATCAAGTTGGCTAATCCTTAAATAATTCTTTGTTAGTGATGAACAGACATAGTTCATTTCTTTAGTTTGAACATGATCTTCTTGGGTTATACATGCTGTACATAAGGAGGCTAAACAAAGGATGTAGATAAACTTATTCATAATGGGTAAAGATAATTAAGTACATTTTCTGCATATTAATTTTTTGATATAAAGATATACAGATACAATTTTATTTTAAAAAAGAGTACAGATTTGACTTTTTATTATCAGAACTTAGCAAATCAAATTGCTGAAAAAATTACTTCAGGTGAAATACAACCTAATCATAAATTGAGTTCTCTACGATCTTTTGCACAGCATCATAACGTCAGCATAACAACAGCCAAATCTTGCTATGAATTATTAGAATCAAGAGGTTTTATTTTTTCTAAACCCAAAAGTGGATACTTTGTAAAAAATCTCCCCAAACTTATAGATTTACCAACTTACCCAGAATTTAGTTCACACCCACGTAGCATCACGAATTTAGAACTACAAAATGAAATACAAGAAGCTTCTATTAATCAATCAAGAATACACTTGGGCGCTATACAGCTCTCTCCTAAACTGATCCCCACAGAAACATTAAGAAGGTCTGTACAACGTGCCCTAAAGCACAGTGCTCCAGAAGATTTTCTTTATAGTGATAAACAAGGACATCTTAAACTACGTCAAGCTTTATCTAATCATTGGGCTGAAGATGGAATTTATATTCAAGAAGATTCGATTTTTATAACTCATGGCTGTATGCCCGCAATATCTATAGTTATCCAACTTTTAACTAAGGTGGGAGATAGTATTATTGTTCCGACACCAAATTATAATGGGCAACAATTATTACTTGCTAATTTAGGTCGTAAAATTGTAGAAATACCAGCCTTTAACACGGGGATCGATCTGCAACGTCTTGAAGAAATCATGGCTGAATCTGGAGCTAAAGTTTGTCTCCTTACCGTCAACTATCACAACCCTCTAGGCTTTTGCCTTAGCAATGCTGATAAAGAAAAAATTGCTCAGCTTGCTGCCAAATATCAATGTTTTATTATCGAAGATGATATCTATTCTGAATGTGGTCATTCCACATTAAAACCATTGCCTATTCAGTACTGGGATAAAGATGGGTACGTATTCCTTTGTAGCTCTATTTCAAAATCTTTATCTCCTGCATATCGGATAGGCTGGCTGTGTTTGCCATCCCAACAAGAATATCGTAGAAGCAATCTCCTTTCGTTACTAAGTCTTGTAAATACCCCATTACAACTGGGTTTAGCGGATTTTATTAATTGCCGAGCATATAGAAACCATCTCAATACATTGAGATATACATTGCTGAATCAAGTTGAAGAATATAGATCCTTTATTAGTCAGAATTTTGCAGATTTAGAGATAAAAATTACACAACCTCAAGGTGGTTATGCCTTATGGATTCAAATGCCTAAAGGTATTAATAGTCTAAATATGTATAGGTTTGCTAAGGAGCAAGGGATCAATATTGTGCCAGGTGAAGTTTTTGGAGAAGATCAAAAGTATTCTAATTTTATAAGAATAAGTGCGGGATATCCTTTAAACAAATATATACGGCAGGCTTTAATTATTTTGAGAGACTGGATTAAATCTCAAGTTTAGATTAAGAAATTCTAAAATTAACATAATACACGTTATACGAAATTTTAAAAAAATACTATCTGATTGATAATTAAATATTTATTTAATTTCGTATAATAGCCCCTATATTAAATAGGGGGAGAAATTAAGGTAAAATTAGGGTTTTAATTTAGAGAAAGTAATGTCTCAGATAAAAATTTATGCTTTAGATGAAACTATAGAATTACATCGTGATAATTTAAGTAAAGCTATCCATCAGGCTTTAGTTAAAGAATTAAAATACCCTGAAGAAAAAAGGTTTCAACGTTTTATTCCACTAGAATCCAAAAATTTTATATATCCAGCAGACCGCAGTACATCTTATATAATTATTGAAATTTCCATGTTCGATGGACGAACAAAAGAGACTAAAAAAGCATTTATTAAGACTCTATTCGAAAATATAAACAATCTATGCGGTATTGATTCAAATGATGTTGAGATAACTATATTTGAAACTCCTAAAGAAAACTGGGGCATTAGAGGGGAAAATGCGGATGAACTACAGTTAAATTATAAGGTAAATATTTAAATTTCCTAAAATCAACATAATACGCGTTATACGAATTCCCAAGGCATGGCTTTTAGTCATGCTTTTTTTATCAAAAGAGTATAGCTGAATGATAGCGAGCCAAATCGCATACAATATCTATCATTAGACTTAATGCAATAATTAAATGATATTGTTATCATTAATCTAATAGAATTAAGATTAAATGATAGAAATGAATACACGTATTTATCTACGAGCTTCAACTAAAGATCAAGATGCAGAAAGGGCTTTGCAGATTCTTCAGGATCTAAACCAAAACTTGAATTTGGGCGAAACCATTGTGTACGTGGAAAACTATAGTGGTACGAAGTTAGACCGACCTGAATTGAATAAGCTACTGTCAGAAGCAAATCAAGGCGACACCTTGTTGGTTGAAAGTATTGACCGATTATCACGCCTAACCCAACAGGATTTTCAAGAGCTGAAGCGCAGGATCCAGGAGAAGGGACTTCGTTTAGTCGTAGCAGATCTTCCTACTACCTACCAAATGATTCAAACCAGTGACAGCATTACTCATTCAATCCTGGATCTCATCAACAATATGTTGATTGATCTCCTGGCAACAATGGCCCGCCTGGACAATGAGAAACGTATAGAACGTATTAAGCAGGGCTTGGCACGTTCGGGTTACAAGCCAACAGGTAAGAAAGCCAATGAGGCTAAGCACAAACGAATAAAAGAATTACTAGCAGCTGGCAATATGACTAAGGAAGAAATTGCCAAAGCAGTGAATTGTGGAGTTGCAACTGTTTATCGAGTTGCTAAAGTCATTTAAAAAGGCTTGTATCAGTGCTTCCCTTATGTCATATCTATTTACAAAGGAGCAAGGCATTTTTAAAGATCAAAAGACGGAATTAATGATGAAAAAGCATTTGATTTTCCTTGTTTTTATAGTGATGGTTTTTATTTTAGCTCTAGTTGTAAAGATTAATAATGATCATAAAAAACGGCAAGCATTAAACAAATTGGAACTAGTTGAAAAGCAAATCCATTAGGTATATGAATATTAAGATAAATAAAAAGCCCTATAGTCTCTCCCGTTACTATAAGGCTTATAAATCTCTGCAATTTTTTTCTTAACTACCTACTTTTCCGATGTAGGTTATGAATATATTTTACCTATTGGTAAAAACAAAGATATAAGACAAAAGGTGAATATGCTAGGAATTTCGCATAACAACCATTATGTTAAATGCAGGGTATCTAATTAATTTGAGTTTGCAAAATGGCTTTGTTGCACAAACCTAGCATCAAAAGCTTATTCAGCAATATAATTTCAAAATGAATAAGCCTGCCTCTAAAATCTACCGTACAACCAATTGGTCATCCTATAACCGAGCCTTAATTAACCGAGGTAATATTTCCATTTGGTTTGATCCAAAGACTCAGTGGTATGCACAATCACAAGGCAAGCAAGGTCGAAATCAAACCTACTCCGATACAGCGATTCAATGCTGCTTAATGATCAAATTACTATTCCGACTCTCTTTACGTATGGTCACAGGTTTTGTTCAAAGTCTGATTAAACTCTCTGGATTAGATTGGACAGCTCCGGATTATTCCACCCTTTGTCGTAGACAAAAGCATATTGATATTGCGATTAGCTATCAAAAAAGTAGTGATGGACTGCATCTACTCGTAGACTCTACTGGTTTGAAGTTTCTTGGTGAAGGTGAATGGAAACGCAAGAAACATGGGGCTGAATATCGTCGCCAATGGCGTAAGCTTCACATTGCTATAGATGCTAAAACCCTGCAAATACGTGCAGTACAACTCACCACAAATAATGTCAGTGATTCTCAAGTACTCGAAGATTTACTTGCTCAAATTCCCTTGGATGAACCAATTGATTCTGTTTATACAGATGGTGCTTATGACACAAAGCACTGCCGACAAGTCATTTTAGATCGAGATGCACATGCGATCATTCCACCTAGAAAGAATGCAAAGCCTTGGAAGGATCAGCAAGCGAGGTCTATAGAGCGGAACGAATTATTAAAGACAGTCAAACGGCTAGGCAGATCGCTTTGGAAAAAGTGGTCTGGTTATCACCGTCGAAGTTTGGTTGAAACCAAGATGCATTGCATCAAATTATTAGGCGATAAATTAACAGCGCGGAGTTTTCCAAGTCAGGTGAATGAGATCCATGCACGCATAGCAGTCTTGAATAAATTCACAGAATTAGGTCGCCCTCATACCCAAGTTGTCTCTTAAATTTGAGTAGCTTAAGGGAACTCAGCCTTTCAAACCTTTATGCAACAAAGCCTTGCAAAATTGCTAAATTTTTTCTTAATCCTTCTCATGTCTTGAAGTGTATAACCATAATTTCCGAAACATCTTTGTAGCATTTCTGGATTAGTCATTGGACTATCTAAAACAGTAAAAAATTCATTAATAATATTTACAGTAGATAAGTTGGCTTCTTTTTTTCTTGTATCAGAATTAATTGTTATTAATTGAGCTTTATTAAAGTGATCAGCCTTAATTAAATCAGGTGAGTTTTTAAGCTGAGAATTTAGTTTTCTAAAATCTTCATTATAGAAGGGAATACAACTCTCTATTATTCGTGGTAAAGCTGTGTCAGTTAAGAATGCATTTAAGTTAGATTCTATATCTCCAGTAGGTTTTACATTATTGATGTTTGAAGGTTTTACTGGAAAACCATGAAACATCCATTGTATACCCCATAAAATTACTATGACTAAAATTACTGAAAAGATGATTTGTAGTTTCTTCATTTTTTAAATTTTTCTAAAATTAACATAATACACGTTATGCGAAATTAGAAAAATGAGTTTATTGCACTGATATTTATCTGTTTTTTAAATTTTAGACCTGGGTTGGTGCCCAGGTTTTTTTATTGCGTATAACAGCCATTATGTTAAGTTAAGCGAAGATTCACTTAAAACAAGAGCTTTAATTTTTACGGCTTTTTCGAAATGATCTAATTTATGTTGCATGATCCACCAATTAGCTGCTTCCATTAAAAGCTCAGGATTATCATTTTTATTCTTGAAAAAGGCATAGAAAGATAAACCTACGCTATCTCCTTTCTTCTCAATTTTCTCATTACATCCATGAATAAATATTTCTCTTAACTCTTTTCTCATGTTTTTAACTTTCTCTAAAATTAATTACGAAGCCCCGATCTAAGATCAGGGCTTTATTTATTTCTACCTTACATTTCAACAAGTATTGATTCGCCTGTAGAACAGTCTCCATTACGCCATTGCCAGTTTTCAATTAACTTAATTTTTCCATTGGCTTGGATCTCAATCTCAGTATTACATTCACCTATACGTAATTCATTCATCTCATTGATGTGGTGGTATGCCATAGTGAAAGTTTTTTCAGAAGTCATGAAACCTAGTAAATGTCCATTGGTAATACTGCCACCAGAATAGGTAGCTTCTATACGCTCACCTACTTGGTAATAATTAAAAATAGTCTCGTGAGATACTTCTCCATTAGATGTATTTTTAGCATTTACAAATTTTTTATTATTTAGATTTAAGTTCATTTCTACTCTTTAATTTCCCTAAAATTAACATAATACACCTTATACGAAATGCTTTTAATTTGTCTTTTTAAATCAGAGCTTTAGTATCCATAAAAAAGCCCAATCAGACCTGATTGGGCTTTTTTAATGATTTGTCACGTTCCACGCCTACTTATTGAGCAATGTTCCACGGCTTTAATAAGCCCAGGTGAATAATCAGGAAGCCTGGGCTTTTTCTTTTTGGCGTTCATCCAGCTCTTTCTTCAGTGCCTTTTTATCCTGGTACGATGCAATTAGCATAATCGGGATCAGCAGCGGAGCCACAATAATGCCCAGGGCAATGTCTTTCAGTTTCGGCATGATTTCTCTCCCTAGATTGCTCAGTCATGATCAAAAACAGCATTTAGCACACGGCCAAATAATCCACGTTTTTTGTGTTGTGGCACTGCCACATTCTGCAACGTGGCATGCTGTAGCGTTTGGGTGTGGTATGCCGTAGTTTCTTGCTGTGGCACTGCCACATTTTCTGCAATATTTAATTCATTATTCTTTTTATTATCATTGTCTTGTTGTGTTGTCGCATGCTGTGGTAGATCGGTGTCGCATGCCGTAGCATCTTGTTGTGGTGCTGCTGTGGCAGGTGCAACACTTTTCAGCTCAATGAGTGTTTGCATACGGTCAATTTGTTGCATTAACCGTTCTTCACGTTCTTGGTATTTTTTGACTTCATTTTCTAAATGGGCAATAAGTTTTTTTGTAGATTCATCACCTTCTTGCTTAGATGATTCAATTTTTTGAGATGTTTGCTCAGGTTCTCCAAAGCATCGGATGACCTCTGCTAGATCGAATTGTCCATCACTGGAGCGTGATAAACGTCCATTACGTACAGCTCTGTAAATAGTTGATCTATCCACATGAAATTTTTTAGATACTTCACTTAGTGATAACTTAGCCATTTACGGTGTCCTTTTTATTTGATGGCATATATCCCACTTTTTTTAGGTATGGGTATAGTTCTTTTATTCGGTCAGGGTCTTGCAGCATCTCAGCAATACGAATAGCAAATTGCGGATAGCTTTCAGTTCCCTGGGAATAACGACCCATTTCAGGAAGTTCGGAAAGTTTATTTGCAAACATATGGCGTTGTGCATCAGTCATCTTTGTAAAGAAATCTAAAGTATTAGGATCTCTATCTACTAGAGGTGGAGAGTCCTTTTTTTTCTGTTTAAAGTTAAACGAAAAACCAGATATTGAGCGCCCCCGTTTATGCTGCTCATACTTTACACAAATATCTGTATGTTCATTTATCTGCTTAATTGAAAGTTCTAGCACACGTTCTTTTAAGTGAGCCATCCGTAAATATTCATTATCAAGAACACCTAATTTTTTTCTGAACTCTTGTAGCTCTATAATTGGTGTTTTACCAGCACTTCGCCATTGAATTAGAAGCTCATATAAACGAATAGCATAAGCACTACTAAGGCTACTGACTTGTTGTAGTTCATATTTCGTAAATTGCTCTTCTAACCTGGTGATGAATGGAACGACAGCTGGAGCAAATATTAGGTCTACAGTCGCTTCATTGTCGTTATAAGCAATCTGAGAAACCCAGCGACTCATAACATTTCTGATATTCCCATTAGCCTTTTTTTCTTGATAACTAAACTGACGTGCAAAAAGATCTTTACAAGCATCTTTTAGAGCTTGATAGGCTGTATTGCGGTGTACGCCAAATTGATTGATATAACTATCAGCATGAACTTCTAATGGATCATTCGCATTAATACCTCTACCACTTTCACGTGCTTCAACAATGGCTAATAGTATTAAACGTTGTTCTACTAAATCTAAGTTATAGCTAGCATTTATTAAGGCATTATCTTTTACAACTAAATCTCTCAT
>NZ_CP039147.1 GCF_013343215.1 Acinetobacter sp. 10FS3-1 | reverse complement strand
GTCATTAAAAAATAAATCTTTTAATCTCTCCACACAATCTCCACACAATCTCCACACAACATCAGCAATTCATAAACACTGCTATTTCAAAATAGTAGTATCTAAAACCCCCCCTCTGAAAAAGCATGTCAACACATTATCATTTAATAGGTTCAATACTTATTACAACTGTACTTTTAATCGGCTGTACACAAGCCAAAGATGCTGAACAGTCCCCAACAGAAATGCCACCAGCGGTTGTCAGTACCATCACGGTATTACCGCATTCCATGAATTTAATTGAAAATCTTCCAGGCCGTGTTGTCGCTTACCGTATTGCTGAAATTCGCCCGCAAGTAGGTGGAATTGTTGATAAAGTACTTTTTAAGCAAGGCTCTTATGTGCAAGCAGGTCAACCGCTTTTTAAATTGAATTCTGAAATATTTCAGGCAGATGTAAAAAGCAATCAAGCCACTTTAAACCGTGCACAAGCTGAGGTGACACGTTTGCAGGTGCTGTTAAAACGCTACACTGAATTAGTAAAAGTAAATGCGGTTAGTCAGCAGGAATACAACAATACCGAAGCAGATTATCAAAAAGCAAAAGCCGATGTGGCGCAAATGCAAGCCATGTTAAGCAGACAACAACTTAATCTTAAATATGCGACTGTTACAGCCCCTATCTCGGGAACGATTGGTGAAATCTTAGTGACTGAGGGTGCATTAGTTGGTCAAGGTGATACTAATGCAATGGCCGTAATACAACAGATTAATAAAGTCTATGTTGATGTAAAGCAATCAATTAGTGATTATGAAAAACTACAGGAAGCTTTACAGCAAGGTGACGTGTCAAATACCAAACATACGGTTGAAATCCTAAATAGTCAGGGTAAACCTTATAACGTTACAGGTGAAATCCTATTTTCGGATACTAAAGTTGATCCTGATACGGGTGATGTCACAATCCGTATTTTAGCCAATAATGAAAATCAAAAACTTTTGCCAGGCATGTATGTTCGAGTCAATATGAGCCGAGCTCAAGTTGAAAATGCGCTCCTAGTTCCAGAACAAGCGATTCAACATGATATTAGTGGTAAAGCCAATGTTACGATTGTTAATCAAAAAGGTTTAGCGCAAAGCAAGCCTGTTCAGCTTGGTCAACGTTATCAAAATAACTATGTGATCAAACAAGGGTTACAAGCAGGTGAGAAAGTCATTGTTGAAGGGGCTGATCGTATACAGCCTGAGCAAAAATTAAAAATTAAGCAGTGGCAACCTACAAATATCAAGGAAAATGGAGGACAGCAATAATGTCCCAATTTTTCATTAGGCGTCCTATTTTTGCATGGGTGATTGCTTTATTTATTATTCTGTTGGGTGTACTAAGCATCCCCAAGTTACCTATTGCACGATTCCCAAGTGTTGCGCCACCACAGATTAGTATTACGGCAATCTATCCAGGTGCTACGCCAAAAACATTGAATGATAGTGTTGTGACCTTGATTGAGCGGGAAATGTCAGGTGTCAAAAACTTACTTTATTACAGTTCAAGTTCAGATAGTTCTGGAACAGCAACAATCACCGCAACATTTAAACCAGGTACAGATGTAGAACTTGCACAAATTGATGTGCAAAACAAAATTAAAGCCATTGAGTCACGCTTACCTCAAACAGTGCGACAACAAGGGCTGATGGTCGATGCTGCGTCGTCTGGTTTTTTAATGATGGTGGGCTTAAGTTCACCGAATGGCAAATATAGTGAAATTGATGTCAGTGACTATATGACTCGCTATGTGATTGAAGAATTAAAGCGGGTTGACGGTGTTGGTAAAGTCCAAAATTTTGGTGCTGAAAAAGCCATGCGGATTTGGGTCGATCCAGATCGTTTGGTTTCTTATGGATTGAGTATTCAAGATGTGAATACAGCCATCCAAAACCAAAACTTGCCGATATCACCAGGTCGTATTGGTGATGTTCCTGCTTTGACGGGGCAACAAATTACTATTCCTTTAACTGCTCAAGGTCAATTAGAAACTGTAGAGCAATTCAAGAAAATTAGTTTACGTGCTCAACAAAATGGCGCCAATGTTCGACTGTCGGATGTCGCTCGTGTCGAAATCGGGGCACAGATGTATAACTTTGCGATTTTAGAAAATGGCAAAGCCTCTACAGCTGTGGCGATACAAATGAGTCCTGGTGCCAACGCTGTCAAGACTGCAGAAGGTGTTAAAGCGAAAATTGAACAGTTAGGTTCAGCACTGCCTGATGGTATGAAATTCTCTATACCTTACGACACTGCACCTTTTGTAAAAATCTCGATTGAAAAAGTAATCATGACATTGCTTGAAGCTATGGCATTAGTTTTTATTGTCATGTTTATCTTTTTACACAATGTTCGATACACCTTAATTCCGGCGATTGTTGCACCGATTGCATTGCTTGGCACATTCTCAGTCATGCTGCTTGCTGGTTTTTCGATTAATGTGCTGACCATGTTCGGTATGGTGCTTGCGATCGGGATTATTGTCGATGATGCGATTGTGGTCATTGAGAATGTTGAACGCATTATGGCGACAGAAGGCTTATCTCCAGTTGAAGCCACATCTAAAGCCATGAAGGAAATTACCAATCCGATTATTGGCATCACCTTAGTGTTAGCCGCTGTATTCTTGCCGATGGCATTGGCGTCAGGCTCAGTGGGGATTATCTATCGTCAGTTCACCATTACCATGTCGGTTTCAATTTTATTCTCAGCTTTCCTTGCACTGACATTAACCCCTGCGTTATGTGCAACGATGTTAAAACCGATTGATCAAGACCATCAGAAAAAGGGTGTTTTTGCATCGTTTGATCGCAGTTTTGAGAAGCTGAACAATCGCTATGAACGCAGTTTATTTAAAGTAATTAAACATAAAACCCTCGCAATGTTATGTTTCTTAGGCATTGTCATTGTGCTGATTTTTAGTTTTAAACACGTTCCGACTGCGTTTATGCCAGAAGAAGATCAGGGGTGGTTTATGACTTCGATTCAACTTCCTGCGGATGCAACTCAAGAACGTACCCGTAAAGTCGTTGCTGAGTTTCAAAATTATTTAGACCAAGAAACGGGGATTAAAGACAATATGGCGGTCTTAGGTTTTGGTTTTAGTGGATCTGGTCAGAATACAGCGATGTATTTTACCAATCTATTGCCATTCGAAGAGCGTACTATTACGGCACAAGAAGTCGTGAATAATGCCAATATAGCGATGGCTGAAAGTTCAGAAGGTCAAACCATGTCTGTGTTACCACCAGCAATTGATGAATTGGGTAACTCATCTGGTTTTTCACTGAGATTATTAGATCGTGGCAATATTGGCATGCCTGCTTTAAGAGAAGCACAAGATCAGCTTTTAGCATTAGCAGCACAAAGTAAAATCGTGGCGGAGGTCTATCCTGAAGGTTTGCCAGATGGCAGTTCTGTACAGCTTAAAATTGATAGAGATAAATTGCAGGCATTAGGTGTTAATTTCAGTGATGTGACCGATATTATTTCAACCTCAATGGGTTCGATGTATATCAATGATTTTCCAAATCATGACCGTATGCAGCAAGTCATTGTGCAACTTGATGCCAAATCACGCATGAGTATTGAAGATATTCTTCAGATTAAGGTGAACAGTCAAAGCGGTAAATTGGTTTCAATGTCTGAAATAATTACTCCAATTTGGCAACATTCCCCACAACAATACAATCGTTACAACGGTCGTCCATCATTGAGTATTTCTGGCAGTCCAGCAGCAGGTATATCTTCAGGACAAGCCATGACTGAGATGGAAAATTTGATTGAACAACTTCCGAAAGGTGTGGGTTATGAGTGGACTGGGATTTCTCTAGAAGAAAAACAGTCGGAATCACAAACCTTGTTTTTATTACTGTTGTCGATGTTAGTCGTTTTCCTTGTCTTGGCAGCGCTTTATGAAAGCTGGTCAATTCCATTCTCTGTGATGCTAGTTGTCCCTCTAGGGTTGATTGGCGCCTTTTTAGCAGTAATGTTACGTGGTATGCCAAATGATATTTTCTTTAAGGTCGGCATGATCACGATTATTGGTCTATCTGCAAAGAATGCTATTTTGATTGTTGAGTTTGCAAAAGCACTAAGAGAAGAAGGAATGGGTTTAGTGGAGGCAACCGTTGCAGCCGCTAAATTGCGCTTACGTCCAATCCTAATGACATCTTTGGCATTTACCTGTGGCGTTATTCCTTTAGTCATTGCCAGTGGCGCTAGTTCTGAAACTCAAAAAGCGATTGGTACAGGCGTCTTTGGCGGCATGATCAGCGCAACAATTCTAGCTGTTATTTTTGTACCGATTTTCTTTATTGTCGTCATGAGCATGGTTGAGAAATTCTCGAAACGTAAAGCGGCACATTAAGCATCAAAACTGAGAATAAAAGCTGTGGGTTAACGAGTTTAGCCCACAACAAATCTTTCATTTACATCTTTATTTCAGAATTGATTTAATAAACCATCAATATAGGTTTAATCATGAAAGCTACCAATCTTGATCCGAAACGCTGGTGGATATTGCTCGCTGTCGTGCTTGCATTTCTGCCGATTGTGATTGATATGACTGTACTGCATGTTGCGGTTCCCTCATTAACCCAATCGCTGAGTGCCACAAGTAACCAAGTCTTATGGATTATTGATATTTATCCATTACTTATGGCTGGACTTTTAGTTCCGATGGGAACTTTGGCTGATCGTGTCGGCAATCGTAAGATTCTGCTGATTGGCTTGGTTATATTTGGAATTGCCTCAGTCCTTGCGGCATTTTCCCAAACGGCTTCTATGCTGATTGCCGCACGTGCTTTATTAGCATTAGGCGGTGCCATGATTATGCCCTGTGTATTGGGTATTATTCGCAGAACCTTCGAAGACAGTCGCGAACGTGCCATTGCGCTGGGTATTTGGGGCACAATCGGATCAGCCGGTGCCGCCATTGGACCGCTCATTGGTGGGGGATTGTTAGAATATTTCTGGTGGGGTTCAGTTTTCCTGATTAACGTCCCAATCATGCTGGTTGTCGCACCAATGTGCTATTTCTTATTGTCCCGAAAAGAAGCTATAACCCCTGGACATTGGGCATTTGGTCAAGCGCTATTGCTGATTGTCGGTTTGATTTCGTTTGTATATGCACTAAAAGCAGGCTTAGGCGGTAAACAGTCGTTGTTGATTGTCTTGCCTTTGGTCGTTTTATCTATCGGCTTATTAACCATATTTGTACGCAAACAGCTGAATTCTCCTCAGCCGATGCTAGATCTTTCGCTATTTTCACGTCCTGCTATTTTAGCCGGCATTATTATGGCAATGGTTGCTGCAGGCGCTTTGGCAGGGGTTGAGTTAACTTTGGCAATGGAGCTGCAATATGTCATTCGTTTAACACCGCTGCAAGCCGGTCTTTTTATGGTTCCGATTATGGTTGCGGCCGCTATTGGCGGGCCTATTGCTGGTTTTTTATCCAATAAATTTGGACTCCGTCTGGTTGCGACCATGTCATTAATATTGGCAGCAATTGCGTTGGTCAGTTTGAGTTATTCAGATTTTCATCATCCGGGAATCATCGTTCCCTTTATTTTAGCTTCGATTGGATTAACACTGAGTATTGGTTTAACAGCTTCATCCATTGCGATCATGGGCTCAGTACCTGCAGAAAAGGGCGGTGCGGCAGGTTCACTTGAAAGTACAGGTTATGAACTGGGTACAGGACTAGGTATTACTTTATTTGGTGTTTTCATGGCCTATATATTTGGCAGTCATCTTCAAGTGCCGTCAGATTTAACTGCTGTTTTAGCAGAAAAAGCCAGACTTTCGATTGGTGATACCTATTTAGTGGCGAGCCAGTTACCCGTTGAACAAGGTACAGCATTGATTAACGCAGGTAAAATTGCCTTCAGTTCAGCTCATGTTAATTTATTATTAACAGCAGGGATTATCATCGGGATACTCTCCATTGTGGTATTTTTTATGCTAGCTAAATATCGAGATGAGAATTCATTGTGATGAAATTTATTTGAGGATCATCAAACAGAATGGTTAAGTTCAGACATCAATTTATCTTAAATTTATGGTTTAAATTAAGCCGTATTAATCTGAACTTAACACATTATAAATGAGTTGATGTCTTACGATTTAGTTGAATAGTAAAACAGCTGCCACCTAAGTTTTTGGATTTAGAATAATAAATATGACCTTGGTGTGCTTCAATAATTGCATCAATCACTGCCAAGCCTAATCCAGTACCGCCATCTAGACATGATCTAGAGTCTTCCAGTCGATAGAAGGGTTTGAACAGGTGTTTAAGATGCGATTCATCAATACCAGGACCTTCATCTTCAAACGTCAATACCCAATGTTCTGCTGTGGTTACAGATGTAATATTTATTTTTCCAGCATTCGAATATCTTAGAAAGTTAGAGAACAATGCAATAAAGACCTGTTCCATCCTTCTTATATCAACGCAAACCAATTTATCCGTCAAATTTAAAACAATAGTTAAACCTTTAACATGAAACCGTTCATTAAACATCTGCAGACATTTTTCAATACTATTTTTTAAATTGGTCTTTTCTAGTTCTAATCGTAATTGTTTATTTTCAATAAGTGTCAGTGTCCGTAAATCTTCCACAAGGTAAGATAAGCCTTCGACTTGGTTCAATAAGCTTAGGTGTAAAGCTTGATCGGCAATAAATATACCATCGACAATACCTTGCAAGCGACCTTGTAATATTGTCACAGGTGTTCGTAATTCATGTGCAATTGCAGCATTCCAAACAGTTGAATTCTTAACTGATACTTCAAGTTGGTTTGCCATTTCATTGAAGTTCTCAATAAGAGACTTGATTTCATGTGGAATATCATGATGTGGCTGTTTAATTCTGAGTGCTAAATTGCCTTGTTGAATTTGTTGAATAACATCTGCTAAATCACTAATTGGCTGTGTATAGCGTTTTCCATATTTAAAGGCGAGGATAGTAGAAAGAAAAAAGCCTGTTAATAGCACTAAAAACAGCCAGATAAAGTCAACGGAGGTAACTGAAAATTCATTTGAATTAATAACTTGTGTATTTAGAAAACCTATTTTTATCGCCCAGCTATAAACAAAATAGCCAATCATGAAAGATAACAGCGTAATGCCTAAATTGAATAGGCTCATCATGATAATAAACTGGAAGTTAATTCCAACAGAATTTTTAAAAAAGTTAAATTTCATGATTTTGATCTAAGCGATACCCCACGCCACGGACATTGATTAATAAGCCATTTACATCATTTTCTTCAAGTTTTTTGCGTAATTTGCTGATATGGCTATCTACAGTGCGATCTAAAGCATCACTTTCAGGCATACAGTTTTGGATCAATTCATTACGTGTAAAGACTTTATTCGGTGTTTTTGCCATCAAAAACAGTATCTTATACTCAGTTAACGTAAGGTTGAGCAACTGATTTCTTTGACCATTTGAAATGTAAACTTGATGATGATCTGGATTAATTTCAATATTTCTATAACGAATAATATTAGTTATTTCCATATTTTGGCTTGTACTTCGTCTAAGTACGGCTTGTATTCGTGCAATCACTTCGTTTGGGTTAAATGGCTTAATAATAAAGTCATCAGCACCCATTTTTAGCCCCATGATCTTATTCACTTGATCATCTAAGGCAGTCAGCATAATGACAGGTAAATGACTTGTTTGACGGATGATTTGTAGAATTTCCCAGCCATTTAGTTTGGGTAATTTAATATCAAGGAGAATCAGGTCGATAGAGTTGGCTTTTAGGCACTCTAAAGCTTGTTGTCCATCCAATGCACGGATGACCTGCATGTTTTCATTTTTTATGTATTTTTCAAGAATGTCACCAATATCATAATCATCTTCTACAACGAGAATGACGCTGTTTTCGAAGCTGTGCTGTAGATTTGGATACATATATTTTATCTTAGATGAAGTAGCTATGCATTTTAACATTTAATTGTGTAATGGAGATGATTAGACGAGCAGTCATTTATATTTGTAATTGAGGGGTGACATATAATAAAATTCGTTGCATATCAGTATTAATGAACAAAATGTCAATTATCATTCATTTAACATAATGGCTGTTATACGAAACGAGAGTGTTAGAACCCATTTAAAGTGTCTATATTCTCACCAATAAAAATGTCCGGTTTCTCCGAGGTAAAATATGACTTTTGAACAAAAATAAGCCATTGTTTATTCTTTTTATTTCCAACAAAATTCCAGAACTCATCTACTTCGAGAGATTCATAATGACTTTGCTGAGGCTGAATTTCATAGGTTGATTCAGTTAAAGTACGTAAAACTTTACCGATACTGATGCGCTCAACTTCAGCAATATCTCGTATACCGCTGCCTCTGACCATCAACTGTAATATTTTACGAGTAATACCTGACTTACATCCTAGATAGCTCAGTGCATGATCACCAATAAACTGACGTTTACAGTCTTTGCACTGATAGTTTTGTTTCCCATCTACTTTGATACCATTTTTCTTTATACTATCACTGAGGCAGGTTGGACATTTGATTGCTAGAGTTATTTGCATTTCTCTATTTTATCAAAATCCAATCGGCTTTTTCTTCAGCATACTTTTTGAAACACTACCAAATTTTAAAGTTGTATATCATGAAATTATTAAAAATATTGAGTTTAGTTTGCTTAAGCATAAGTATTGGGGCTTGTGCTGAGCATAGTATGAGTCGAGCAAAAACAAGTACAATTCCACAAGTGAATAACTCAATCATCGATCAGAATGTTCAAGCGCTTTTTAATGAAATCTCAGCTGATGCTGTGTTTGTCACATATGATGGTCAAAATATTAAAAAATATGGCACGCATTTAGACCGAGCAAAAACAGCTTATATTCCTGCATCTACATTTAAAATTGCCAATGCACTAATTGGTTTAGAAAATCATAAAGCAACATCTACAGAAATATTTAAGTGGGATGGAAAGCCACGTTTTTTTAAAGCATGGGACAAAGATTTTACTTTGGGCGAAGCCATGCAAGCATCTACAGTGCCTGTATATCAAGAATTGGCACGTCGTATTGGTCCAAGCTTAATGCAAAGTGAATTGCAACGTATTGGTTATGGCAATATGCAAATAGGCACGGAAGTTGATCAATTTTGGTTGAAAGGGCCTTTGACAATTACACCTATACAAGAAGTAAAGTTTGTGTATGATTTAGCCCAAGGGCAATTGCCTTTTAAACCTGAAGTTCAGCAACAAGTGAAAGAGATGTTGTATGTAGAGCGCAGAGGGGAGAATCGTCTATATGCTAAAAGTGGCTGGGGAATGGCTGTAGACCCGCAAGTGGGTTGGTATGTGGGTTTTGTTGAAAAGGCAGATGGGCAAGTGGTGGCATTTGCTTTAAATATGCAAATGAAAGCTGGTGATGATATTGCTCTACGTAAACAATTGTCTTTAGATGTGCTAGATAAGTTGGGTGTTTTTCATTATTTATAAGAATTAGAAGTTTGAGGTTAATCTATTTTTGGTAGTGTTTCAAAAAGTATGCTGAAGAAAAAGCCGATTGGATTTTGATAAAATAGAGAAATGCAAATAACTCTAGCAATCAAATGTCCAACCTGCCTCAGTGATAGTATAAAGAAAAATGGTATCAAAGTAGATGGGAAACAAAACTATCAGTGCAAAGACTGTAAACGTCAGTTTATTGGTGATCATGCACTGAGCTATCTAGGATGTAAGTCAGGTATTACTCGTAAAATATTACAGTTGATGGTCAGAGGCAGCGGTATACGAGATATTGCTGAAGTTGAGCGCATCAGTATCGGTAAAGTTTTACGTACTTTAACTGAATCAACCTATGAAATTCAGCCTCAGCAAAGTCATTATGAATCTCTCGAAGTAGATGAGTTCTGGAATTTTGTTGGAAATAAAAAGAATAAACAATGGCTTATTTACGCCTATCATCGAGAAACAGGTGAAATTGTTGCTTATGTTTGGGGTAAACGAGATTTAGCTACAGTCTAACAATTGAAGACAAAGCTTAAACAATTAGATATTCACTACACCCGAATTGCAAGTGATCATTGGGACAGTTTCATCACTGCTTTTAAAAATGGTAAGCAAAGTATTGGTAAATTTTTTACTGTAGGTATTGAAGGCAATAATTGCAAAATAAGGCATAGAATTAGGCGTAGCTTCAGAAGAAGCTGTAATTTTTCAAAAAAGCTTGAAAACCATTTTAAAGCTTTTGATTTAGCCTTCTTTTCTTTTACATCAATAATGGCTTCATTTAAAGGCAGCATACTTTTTGAAGCACCACCAAAATTTTATGTTAAGTAGAGACTAAAAATGCCCTTGATTAAGGGCTTACAAGGGCATTTTGTATAAGGTGTATTATGTTAATTTTAGAATTTCTTCATTAGATAATTTTTGATAAGCTAAATCCATTAGGACTAATTAAGTAAATATGAGCAATTGGGTCAATGTCACACAGGATAAGTCTACAGGTATAGAACTAATTCATGCCCACTTCAAAGGCTTTGCATACGATCCTCATCTACACTCAAGTTATCTTATAGGGGTAACAGAGTTAGGACATCAACAATTCAATTGTAGAAAAAAAATTATTGATAGCTATCAAGGTCAAACTTTCATGCTTGAACCTGAAGAAGTTCATGATGGTAATGCACCAGATCCTCTCGGCTTCACTTATAAAATGATGCATTTAGATCCAGCATGGTTAAAAAAAAGCTATGAAGGAATATTTAATGAGCCTATCGAACTTGCTATCGAATCAACCCTACGTTCTGATCCTCAACTTTCACATTTGATACTTTCAACCTACAATATATTGAATAACAATGAATCTCAATTGATGAAAGATACGTATTTAGATCTTTTATTAGAAAACTTAGGTAATACCCCCATTTTTAATTGAATTAATGGGTAGAAAATCTAAAGCCTTGTTATTGTTTAAAAATAGGTGGACAACCATTTACTGACATATGAGGTCGTTCATGATTATAAAAGTACTGCCAGTCAGTTGTATAGTCCTGCACCTCGCTCAGATCTCGAAATAAATATTGATTTAGACACTCATAACGTACTGTACGATTAAATCGCTCAACATATGCATTTTGCTGTGGATTGCCTGGTTGAGTAAATACATGCTCAATACCATGCTGATCACACCACTTTTCCATCAGCTCACTTATATACTCTGGGCCGTTGTCGGTTCTAATGCGTTTAGGTTTGCCTCGCCATTCAATGAGCTGATCAAGTCCTCTCAGTACACGTTCTGCTGGCAATGAAAAGTCAATCAATATATCCAATGACTCGCGATTATAGTCATCAATCACGTTGTGAACTCGATAACTACGTCCATCACTGAGTTGATCATGCATAAAGTCCATTGACCATGATTCATTCTTAGCTGTCGGTACTGCAAGGGTTTCTGGCTGTTCTCGTTTAATCCGCTTATTAGGCTTGATTCTTAAATTAAGCTCAAGCTCCTTATAAATGCGATAGACACGTTTGTGGTTCCATTTGTATTTTTTAACATTACGCAAATACAGGAAACAAAGCTTGAAGCCCCATGTTTTATGATCATTGGTTAATTGAATCAACCATTCGGCAATCTGTTGATTCTCTTCATCTAAACGAGCTTTATAGCGATAACACGTTTGACTGACTTTAAAAATTAAGCAGGCCATGCTGATTGAAATCTTAAATTGCTCAGTAGCTTGCTGAGCAAGTGACTTTCGCTGAACAGGCCTTAAAACTTTTTTAAAAGTGCATCTTGCAAGATGTCTGACTTTAGCCGCTCATCAGCATACATGCGTTTTAAACGGGCATTTTCAGCCTCAAGTTCTTTAAGCCGCGTCATCATTGAAAGATCCATGCCGCCATATTTGGACTTCCACTTGTAGAATGTAGCAGAGCTCATACCATGTTCGCGGCACAAGTTCGGTATGGGTGTTCCTGCTTCAGCTTGCTTCAAGATACTCATGATCAAGCTGTCTGAATACTTAGATGTTTTCATAGAAAATCTCCTTAAATCAAGGTTATTCGATTTTCTACTTTTAAACTCAATTATTTTTAGGGAGGATTACCTAGGCAGTCAGTTCAATGTTTGATATGGATACGTGCCTGTTAAGGTACGGATACAGATTAAAGATTGATTATCTGACTGTTAAAGGTTGTTATTCATTGACTGTTAAGGAAATGAATAAGAAGCTTGTTATAGGTTGAACAACTATTTTTCTATAAGAAGATATGAGAACGACTGAAAGGAGTTCGATATATCGCTCTATTCTTTTTCTTTATTTGAAAAATTAATTAAATATTTATTAATTAGTTATCTGTATTTTTTTATAATTTCTTCTTTAAGATTCAAGTTAAAAAAAGCCCTAAAAGATTGACTTTTTTGATAGTCCCAAGACAAGGTTTTGTCTAGCCTTATTTTATAAGACTTTTTAAGCTTCCTTCAAAATCAGTTGAAAACATTGAGTTATAAAAGAATGGACCTCAGCTCGAAACTTTACGAAGTATAGCGAGTAACAACGAAGCTATGCTGAAGTAAATGTTTGAGCAACCAACCGACTGTATGCAATAGCTACAGTAATGGAAGGAACAGAGGGCGGTCAGTAAATAGGCTTTAGGTGCTATGTCTGTGTGCGCTTATGTGTACCTAGAATCCGTACATTTTTGTTTTAAGGTTTTTGCTTTTTTCATTTTTAAAAACAAGTAGTTATAAAATGTCTAAGACAAGGTTTTGTCTACAGCCTTTAAATTTTCCTTTATAAATTCACTGTAATTTGAGTATCGAATTGCAGCGAAAGCCGTATAAAACCTAAGATCAATTAAGACCGAAATCTGTCTTACTTATCCACAGTTTTAAATTTAAAAACAAAACAAGTGTTTAGCTAGACAAATAAAGCAATTCAAGACAAAAATAGATCCACAAGACAAGTTATTGACATTATCTGTCTTGATGTAATATAATCTGTCTCAAGAGGGGAGAACAGTCTTCCATTACAACAATATGCAATGAGGATAATAAAACGTGCAAATAGGAAAAATAAGCACAGTGTTTAAAGTTTATGATGCAATGATGGGTAGCGGTAAGACTACTCAAATTATAGAAAACATTAGAACAGCAGAAAAAGACCAGAACTTTCTTTACATCACTCCATTACTTGATGAATGCCATCGTATTTCAGGTACAACATACGATCCTGAAGATGTATTAAAACGTCCTTTAATTACCACAGAAGACGATACAAGCGTTCATTACGCATATTTAGATGATGCTCCTTTGAAGGAAAGACGTTTCAAGCATCCAAGCTATAAGGGTGGAAATAAAGCTGAAAGCTTGCAATACCTGTTAAAGAACAAAGAAAACGTAGTCAGTACACATCAGCTTTTTATGAACCTAACACCAAATATGTTGGATGATGCGAAAGACTATGTACTGATTATTGACGAAACAATTCAAGTCTATGATGTATATACAGAGCATTCATCTACAGAGTTAGAAGCTCTTTTCCGTTTAGGTTGGATTCATGTTGATGATGATGCTGTCACTCTTCGTTTCAACCGTGAAAAGTATGGTGATAACGGTGGTGACCCGACGGGTACGAAATATGAAAACCTAGCAACAATGTGTGATCTCGGTCAGCTCTTGTATGTGGACCAGAAGCTGATTGTTTGGGAATTGAGTATCGACACACTGAGATCTTTTAAAGAAGTCTGGATTGCTACTTATATGTTTGAAGGCTCTCAAATGTCAGCGTATTTGAAATCGTATGGCGTTGAGTATGAACTGATCCGTTTTGGTAACAAGCCTTCTCAAATTAAGCATTTAGTCACTATTTCAGATAACAAGTTTATTAATGAGATTGGTACTAAAACTACAGCATTGAGTTCAAGCCAATTCAAATCAAATAAGAAAGCTTTATGTGAGCAGTTGTCAAAAAATCTTGATAACTATTTCCGTAACCATGTTAAAGCGAAAAAGTCAGATAGACTTTGGACTTCATTTAAAGAAGCACATTCAGCAATTGCTGGATCACGCTATAAAGAAGAATGGTTAGCCTTCAATACAAAGGCAACTAACGAATACAAAGACAAAACCAACTTAGCTTACTTGATGAACCTATATCCAAATCCAATGGTTGTTAAAGCTTCAGCTATGAAGGGATTCCCTGTTAAGGAAGATGTATTCGCTCTATCTGAGATGGTCCAATGGATATGGCGTTCTGCTATTCGTGAAGGTAACCCAATCAATATTTATGTACCAAGCTCAAGAATGCGTAGTTTATTACAGCGTTGGTTAAATGATGAATTTGAAAATTCTGCTGCTGAAGATATTGAAGTTACAGAAGAAGCCGAACAGTTAGAATTAGTTTAAATTGGCTTTGTTGCACAAAGATTTGAAATGCAAAGCGCCCCTAATTGATCCAAATTTAAGGCGTAACTTGGGTAAGTGGTCGACCTAATTCCGTAAATCTGTTAAGGACTGCTACACGTGCATGGATCTCATTCACTTGGCTATCAAAACTCCTTGCACTGAGTTTATCTCCTAATAATTTGATGCAATGCATCTTAGTTTCAACCAACTTCGCCGATGATAGCCTGACCATTTTTTCCATAGTGTCCTGCCTAAACGTTTAACTGTTCGAAGTAATTCATTTCGCTCTAGCGAGCTACTCTTTGTATCTTTCCATGGTTTCGCATTTTTTCTAGGTGGAATCACCGCATGTGCTTGCCGATCTGCAATGACCTCACGGCATTGCTTGGTGTCATAAGCTCCATCGGTATAAACAGAGTCAATCTGCTCATCTTGTGGAATCTGATTAAGTAAATCACCAAGCACCTGTGAATCACTGACATTATTGGTTGTAAGCTGAACTGCTCGTATTTGTAGGGTTTTGGCATCTATACCAATATGTAGTTTACGCCATTGGCGACGATATTCAGCTCCATGTTTCTTGCGTTTTCATTCGCCCTCACCTAGAAACTTCATGCCTGTAGAGTCTACGAGTAGATGCAGCCCATCGCTACTTTTTTGGTAGCTGATTGCAATATCAATATGCTTTTGTCTTCTACAAAGCGTACTGTAATCTGGTGCGGTCCAATTTAATCCGCAAAGTTTAATCAGACTTTGCACAAAGCCAGTGACCATACGTAAAGATAGACGGAATAAGGATTTAATCATTAAGCAGCATTGGATAGCTGCGTCGGAGTAGGTTTGATTTCGCCCTTGTTTGCCTTTTGATGGAGCATACCATTGCGTAGCAGGATCAAACCAAATGACAATATTTCCGCGACTCATGAGTGCTCGGTTATATGCGGGCCAATTGGTTGTGCGGTAGATTTTGTGTGTAGGCTTCTTCATTTGAAAATTATATCGCTGAAAAACCCTTTACAGATAGGTTTGTGCAACAAAGCCTTACGACGATCACACTCAGCTATGCATTCACCTTGCTGATTTTATTGCTACATACAACTTCGACCGCAGACTCAAAACACTCAGGGGCCTGACTCCCTACGAATTCATCTGCAAACAGTGGATAGATGAACCTGAACTTTTTAAGATTGATCCGATCCATCAAATGCCGGGACTACACAAAAGAAAAAAAAGGCTTTTAGTTTTTTAAATTTCCACTGTGGAAAATTAAAAATATTTTTTTAATTTTTAAAATTATGCTAATATAAATTTAATTTTTATATATTTAATCCATGACAATATACGTAATTGCCAATCAGAAAGGTGGCGTTGGAAAGACCACACTCTCAACCAATTTAGCTGTTGCTCTGAGCAAAAAAGGTCAGACTATTCTTGTAGATGGAGATGATCAACAATCCTCTATAAAATGGAGTAAACGTAGAACACAAGACTCGATTACAACCATTTCGCTCAAAGATAATTTAAAAGAAGAACTACAACAGTTAAAAAATAATAATAAATATATTGTATTGGATGTTGCAGGACGTGATTCAGCTGAGTTTCGTTCAGCATTATTAATAGCAGATGTTCTTATTATTCCAACGCAACCTAGTCAAACAGATATCGAAGTGCTGCCATTTGTGCTTAGATTGGTAAATGCTGCTAAGCAAGTAAATAAGAAATTAGAAACTTTTGTAGTCTTAAATAAAGCACCAACCAATACCAAATCTACAGAAATTGATGCTGCTTTAGAGTTGCTACAACAAGTCAAGTCTGTGAAAACACTAAATACCATTGTGCGTGATCGCAAACAATTTCGCGATGCAATGATCGAAGGAAAATCAGTATTAGAAATGGGTAGTAGTAAAGCAAAAGATGAATTAAATGAATTTTTGGTGGAGATCCTGTAATGGCGAAAAAACCACTCATTGTCGATTTTGATGATGCCTTTGAAATGGAACAAGCATTTATTAATGCAGCAGGAACAGGCAAAGTTGCATTGGTATCATCGACTGAAAATAATATTGTTGATCTACCTATAGAGCTTATTGACTTCTCAGAGCATCAACCTCGCATTATTACAGACAAAGTTTTACAAGATGTTGAAAAGCTTGCCAAAAGTATTGAAACGAATGGGCAAATTTATCCGATTGTTGTGATCAAAAAAGAAGAAACATATGAGCTTGTTGGTGGAGAAAAAAGGTTTCGAGCTGTTCGTGATGTATTAAAACATAAGACTATTCGTGCAATTATTCGAGATGATAAATCTACAGAAAAGACAGCTTTAATTTCATTGATTGACAATTTACATCGGTCAAATCTTAGTGATTTTGAATTAGTCAATGCTATACAAAAACACTGCGATGAGTTTGGTTATACTATACAAAATATAGAATTTATTACTCAAAAATATCAATTAGATCAATCTAAATACTTTAGATTAATGAGCTTTTATAAACTGCCAAACTATATAAAAGAAGATCTAAAAATCCACCCCAAAGCGATTTCAGGTGCAACCGCACAACAATTGTTAACTGAATTAAATAAACTGGTTTTAAAGTTTAACCATCAACTAGTTGAAGATACCACGTTAACCATATGGAAAAAGTACCTAAATGAATTTACAGAAACAAATCGTCCATCAAAAAAATTCATTTATCAAATAGAAAAAGCACTAACGGTACAAGAGACAGCTAAAAAACAAGATCAAAGCATCGAAAATGCCTCTCTAGTAAACAAAATGATCTTAAAAAATAAAAATGGTCTTAAATTTGGTTCGATTAAGATCGAGAAAAGTCTCAATGGGAAAACAGTCCTAAATATTCGCACCAGTTTAAATGCTGAATTTAATCAAGAAAAGATTGAAAAGTTAGAAGAATTTCTTGCCGGTTTAGATGACCACCCATAAAAATTATAAATTTCCACTGTGGAAATTTATAATTGAGTATCCAATATTTTTTTAAATATTGGGTACTGCTATTTATCATACATATTGAATTAAAAAGTGTTAAAGGGAAAAATGCTTACCAGAACGGTAACTGATCTTCTGATGGATCTAAAATTTCATCCATATCAGAATCAACAATATTTTTATCTTCATGATCTGCCTTTTTAGGCTTAACAGATTCTGTTGAGCCTAAGTTGTAAATTTAAAAATTAGCCATTTCAACAGTATTGAGTTTATACAGCCAGTATCAGCTGAGATGGTTACGATAGAAAAAAATTGGAAATGCAAAAAAAATCACTTGAAGTCCTGACCAAGTTAAGTGCAGTTTTGATATTAGATTTACCAGATTTTATTCGACATTTTATCTTGAATCTTAAAAACAAGCTGGATGCTTATATCAAAAGAATTCTTAACAAGGGTGAAAAATCCCATAAAGGTGTTGATGAATTTGAAATTCTAAAATGGTTAATCCATAAAATTTCTTTAGATTTGGAACAGGTTCCAAAGCACAAACATAAAGAGGTACATGCTGTTCTATTTACATGTTTTTTTACTCAATTGTCCGATACCTTAGGTTTGCCATTATCACGGTATATGAAGGTGGGAAAAAATCCGCAGCGTTGTGTTCAATTGAGTGCAAACACTTATAAAAAATACTTTGGCCTGAATAAAGACTTGAAGCTCAAGTTCGAACGAAACCTGAATATCAATTTTTACCCTGAAAAATTATGGTAGCTTTATGAGCCAAACTGATGAATTGTCAGCTGACAAGCAAATTAAACTATTGGAAGAATGGGTCAATCAACCCCTGAGTGTAAAAAAACAAATTTTGACTCAGCTCTTGGCGCAAGATCAGCAGGCACAGGAACTGTATGCTGCTGCTCACAAAATACATGTGGTGATTAAAAATAATCGGATAGTGACACAACAGAAATTATTAGCAGGGTTAACGCAATGGGCTAAAAGTGCATCTATAGGAGAACTAAGCGACCAACAAAAAGCAGTATTCATCTATTCCTATCTTTGTACTGCAGCCTTGTGTGAAATACTGAAGGAAATCATCTTGTTAGAGCCTCAGATTACAAGGGATGAAAAGGATGAAAAGGATGAAAAGGATGAAAAGGATGAAAAGGATGAAAAGGATGAAAAGGATGAAAAGGATGAAAAACAGGTTATTCTAAATAATTGTAAAAACAACAATAAAATCAACACAGTATCTTATAATTTAAAACTTCTTTTGCAAAAGCAGTTATCGAATACTGAGAAAAATAAACTGTTGTATAAAAAAGTTACACGCAAACTCCAAGCTATGGATGAATTTGATGCCAACGAGTTAAAAATTCTTTTAGAGCGTAAAACAATAAAAAATGATTTTGAACAGCTTAATCTTGGCCGTTATATTCAACAATTTATTATTGTTTTCAACGAGATTGCCAATAGTAGATTAAATTCAACAGTAATTAATGTTCAGGCTTTAATTAACGATATTAAAAAGGGCATGACCTATAAATCTGATTCAGGCACATCATCGTTGGATGTAGAGAATGAGGATACTGGACAGGATACAGAGGCCAATCTTGTCGATCCTGAACAGGATGAGATCGCCAAGCGGGTGAAGGGGAGTTTCTCTGATGACAAACAGAAACAGCTCGAAAAGCAAGCTAAGAGAATTCAGCGACGTGACTTAGCCTGTAAAACTAATCCGCTTTATCTGAAACCCAGTTTATTAACTGAGGTATATCAGCGATTGCAGAAGTGTTATCAAGAAAATAAGAGAAATGATGCATATCAATCGGCTTTAGCTGTGTGTGGTCTGATGTGTCTCTTGACCGGTCTGAGTCCAACGGTCTTTCAAAAGATCAAGTATTTGATTGATATTGGTAGAATTAAAAAAAAATCAGTCAAAAAAGTCATCCATTATTATTGGGTGATCGATCCTAAGTTGAATGCCAATCATTCCGGTGCCATGCAAGATAAAGCACAGCGTTATAATCGGGCCTTAACCCTGGAATGGCGCATGCCAGCACCCTGGATCACCAGTTTAGAGGCTTTAGAGGAACCTGAATTTTGTGTGATTGAGTACAATAATTTTTTGCGGGAAATTTTTAAAGAGCATGCAATTGGCGAAATCACCTGTGGTATGTTAGAGCGGCAAATCTATTTTTATATGGATATGGAGACGGATGATAACCTGGTCGCACACTTGCTGGCCAACAGAGATAGCCGTCATATCGTGCAATGGAACTATGAAGGGCGTCAGATCGATCAAATCGACCAGCATTTTCAAGGCTATATTAATGTTCTATTAGACCGTAGAAAAGGTGAACCATGGATTGAGGATGAACACCCTGGTCATATTTTTCATCGTGAGGAACGTATCGGCAGTCAGCGATGCTGGACTGTAGAGGCCGCGAGTAAATTTTTTAATCAGCTTTATCATTTTGTCAAAAACACATTAGCCAATACTCAAGCGAATCTGATCGAGAAGCTGAATGCTTACAGCATTTGGATGTGGCATCTTTCCTTAATCTGCCTGACGGTGCGTCCAATAGTCGGCATGCCGGGGTTACTGAAACATTATGATCCTAAGGCACAACTGCTTTACGTGCATGATAAAAAAACTGATTCACGAAAAGTAGGACGTCCTGTTCCTGTTACAGGCTACTGGCAGGATCATTTCAATGCATATCGAAAATATCTGACGAAAACCATCGAATCACTCGGGATAAAAAGTTTGCAAGCGCAATTGGAAAACGATGGTTTTATGCTCTATGTCATCTCACATCCTCGGATCAAGTCCCAAAAAGGTCAGGTGAATCTTGCTGAAGTCGTGGAGCATTTGGAGTTACAGCCCATGTCTGCTGATTTTGTCACGAATTACCTTAAAGAGACTGTACAGATTTATAAAAACTGGCCAAGGCATTTCACTAAAAATCATCTCGCCCTGAGTGGTGACATTCACAATACGCTATATACCCATGATAAGCAGAGCATGGGATTCAGTCACATTTCTGGATTAAGCCCTTATCTCTACAAACACGACATTCAGCAACAAGTTAAAAGCTTGCTCAACAAACTAGAAATCGCAAAGCTTGAAGTGCTTTAAAGGACCATCTTGTGCTTGATACATCACTTGTTACGCAATTAGAAAATGCCATTAAAAGAGAAATCGGTGACATTTTTAAGGAAATTTCTCAGCTGATCACTGCTACATACACAGATGTAAATTCTGACCTTGCTCAAATTGATTTTAAGTGGCTTGATCAGCAAATTCTGGACAAGTTTACTCTCTATAGAGCAGTTTTAGAGCAGCTCTGCCAAATATCCAAATTTAAGGGCAATGCTGCAGATTACCTTCAATTCTGTTTTAAACAAGTGAAACGGATTTGTAACGAGAAAAACCAGCAGTGGCAAAAGGATTACCCTTCCTATGCCGAGAGCTATGAGATTAAGTTGCCCGATTGGATAGTCTACACACCTAAACGTCTAGACAACGTTTTTTCAGGACGAAAGTTACAGCAGGGTACTATGCTCGTCGAGGTAAAAGAAAAACTGTATGTGAATTGGGCGGATTATCTCAAACAACAAACTCAAGGTATCCTCTTAGACTCTACGGCTAAAGAGCAACAAAAATTAGTGAATACCTTGTTTGAATGTCTTTGTATTTCATTAATTTTTGATCAGGGATGCATGCAACCTGAACGACTGATAGCCATTCATGATGCGATTTTTCATATGAACCTAGATAGTGGCTTGCTTCCGATCTATTCAGATGCCGAAAAGGTTCAAAAAGCTTATGTCTTTTCATACACGTTGCCCTCGACAAAGTATGGCAACATCTATCGTCAGGATGGCGAAGAAGAGGCGGAGTTATGGCAAACCCAAAATATTTATTTCAATGCCTTTGCGATGCTATGTTATCGACGGATTCAGGAGCTAATCAATAGATCGCAAGGGCATCAATTACAAAGCACTTCGCCATTGCTGTGCTGGGAAAAAGAACAGAGTGAAATTGAAACGGGGAATCAGCCTGAAGCCTTACTGCTAGAAAAACTTAAAATCCATTTAAACATTGTACTGAATATGGCGGAGGAGGGGGACTCTAGAAAAGCACGTGAGGATCAGCAGCCATTTACACAGCTTAATCACGTGAAGCTATTTTTAAAAGGCTTGGAAAAGACCGGTTTTGCCATTTTTAAGCATATGGATTATGTCTTGTGGCAAGAGATTCCTAATCTGGATGTGTTAAGTACCAGTGTACTGAACAATCAGATCATCACTTCGCCTTTAATCTATGAGCAGTATACACAGCTCTATGATCAACCCGATTGCTGGAAAACTATTCAAGCTAGAATCAAAAATCTTGAAAAAAAGCCTCAAGTCTTAGACTTGGAGATGCCTACAGTTACAGTCAAAACATTTCATGATCGACGAACCGGTCAACGTCATGAGCTGAAATCCTGGCTTTTATCTTTTCATCAGGATATCAAACCCAAACAGCTTGCGGATCAACTCCAAGAAAGCATCCAAAAATCTGAGGACTATAAATCTGCGTATGAGGCTGGAAATGGCGAGTACCTAGATTATGTAGTGGCTATTGCACATTTACGCGTGTGTCAGTGGTTAGAAAACGAATTTGCTTATCATGGGAAAGCAGCGATAAAAGTCTCAACAATCAAGCGTTACTATAGTAGTTTTGTGCTTGACCTACTTTGTTATGTTCTAGAACAGCAGATCAATCTAGATACAGCCACTGAAGAGCAGTTTGAGGAAATGTATCGCACGATTGTTGAAGAAAAACTGCTGAATGATCAGAAAAATCATAAAACGACCGCACAAACCAACAACAATAAAAAATACAATACCTCGGGTTATGCCTTTGATCGGCTGAAAGCCTTTCACCAATACTTAGTCAAGAATCATCGTGCACCGATTGTGCAATATTTATATGAACGTCAAAGTGACGGTTTATTTTTAAAAACCAGACTCATTAGTCCGCAGATGTTTCAATTGATGATACGGATTCTTAGAGAATACCCAGAAGCTTTGGGTCTGACTGAGCAGGATGCAACCTGTCTAGAATGGGTCTATACATTGGCATTTAGACTGGGCTTGCGTATTGATGAAGCTGCCGGGATCTGTATCGATGATTTTGTATCTCCGCAGTTACGAAAACATCCTGACAATCGACAGCTCTATTATGTGTTTGAATCCGCTTTAGATCAGCAGAAAGACGATCGATCTCACCATAAAATGAGAAAAACAATGGGTGATATTGATGATCTCACCCTTAGGATTCGTCTAAATTCTGAGCGTGATCTGAAAAGTGATAATGCCACGCGTCAGTTTGATTTAGCTTATTTTTTAGCACCGGACGAGTTCACAGGATTTTGTCGCTTTTATCAAAACCAGTTACCTGGCTCTAAAGCGACTGCAGCAGTCTGCAATAGAAAAATCAAACAGCTCTTTATGCTGGGTGAACAACCTTTATCCAGTACAAATTTATCAAAAATTACCCAGTTGCTGTTTAATACTGTATTAGGGACAAACGATCATCAATATACCTTTCACGCTTTCAGGCATAGTACCGCTTCACATTTGGCTATCCTTTTAAAAGGCAGCATAGCACTGGTACGTTGTTTTACTGACTATGATTCCGAGTTTGGGCGTAAGCTTAAAAAGCACATTTTACCCAATATGAAGGATGCTTCATCGCGTAGTGCCCAAGCCTGGTCTCGACTTGCGCATCTGATGGGGCATGAAGACATTCGGATCACTGCAAGACATTATCTGCATCATCTGAATATCCTGATTGCTGACATGTTTTATCAAGCAAACCGTGAATATTCACCTCAATTGATCAAGGCATTATTAGGCGATAGTCAGTTGATGCATCGCGATTTCAAGGTTAAATTTCAGTCGAATGAAAGAGATATTTTAAAATTGATGAAGAAGATTCATTCACACACAGAAAATAATTCTCAAACTGCTGCATTAAAGAGCAAGAAAAAGCAGAAGCAGCCTCAACAACAGGACGTATTTTTATACCGTGAAACGTTTCTAGACGAATACCGGAAGTGGCGGGAAAAAAAAGAAAAAGCAACGATCGATCCTGAAGTATTGAAATTCATTCAATCGATCAGCCAGCCGTTTTCTCTCTATACAAGTCACGTCAAAAATGATGCTAATCATGAGGATCTTATCGGTTTTACTTGGAAGAAAATGGTGACATGGTCTAATCACTATGAGATTGAGCAACCTTTTAACTTAAATAATAATGTAACCCAGAAAGATCTTAAACATTTTTTTGATTGTTTAGAAAATAAAATTTCACTTGAAAAAGATCGTCCTATTTTGAACTTTAAGGCATCATCTAAAAATGACTTGATTGACTATCAAAGATTCTTAGATTTTATCAATAAACTTTATTCAAAAGATTTAGATAATTTTGAATGGGATGAATATATTCCGGGTGAATTTAATAATGTAAAAAAGGGTGAGGTGAAAATAAAAAAATATAAAATATGGAATAAAAAAGATAATAATTTTATTCAAAAGATGCTGTTGCAAAGCGTCTTTTACAAGATGAAAGAGTGCCTAGAGGTTCTATCAGAGGTTGACGATATCAACGGAAATTCATCAAAAAAAACACATTGAAATCAGATGGATATTTTTGTTGATTTTACAGCTTTGTTTTTTTTAGCATATTTTTGCAGAAAAGTGAGTTTTTATCGCTCAAAAACTGGGTAATTAAGGGTGAAAATCCAACCCCGGGTTTTAGGCTTTTTGAGTGTTTTTTAGCCTAAAAACAGCATTGTTGAGACGCAAGACAATAATCACGCTACGTTAAAATTAATTGAAATATTATTGATATAAATAATACCTTTTGTTGTTAATAAAATAATAAATTAAAAGCGATTTAATATGAAATTGAGTGTTGTTTTAAATTAATTGGAGAATCAGTTTTAAATAATGTAACCCTCTATTTTGGGTTGATTTTTTTGGTTTTTTAACCAAATAAAAAGTACGTTTTTTCATATTATGTTGATAATTTTTAATCAATTTTATACATTGCTGAAGATAGAAACTGTATTTAAGTTGAATTAATCTGTTTTGATGAGTTAATGCTCATAAATGAAAATTCCTTATTCTAGCCTTTAGTTAAAACTGCTAATCATAAATATTCTAAAAATAGCCTAAGCTTAATAAGTGGTTCAAAAGGGGCCCAGGCCTTTGCTTTGTCAAAATCTGATTTGCCAAGCAAAGGCCTGGGAATCCGCGAATTTGATTTTTTGTTTTAATAATGCTCAATATTTTAATTTATTGAGGTCCTTTCATAGAATTAATGATTAAAAAAAGTCTAATTTGGTTTGACCAAAGAAAAAGATACAAATATGATAATTACATTACAGTAAAATCTGTAATCAGGCGTGGAAACCTGAAAATTACTACAGAAGCATTAAAACTGCTTTAAGCGGTTTTTTTGTGCTTATTATGCTTAGCTTGCCATTATGGTAGGCCAGGCAGGGCAGTCGATGACTGGCCGTCTTCTGTAGTGCGGTATTTCCACCCCTGTTTGGTCTACCTCCATCTCGTGGAAAAAGATGGTTGTAGATAGTAAAATCTAAACTACAGGTACTCAGCATGAAGATTTCATTATCTCAAATCCCCATTTCTCTTACGTTTCTTTTGTTAGCGCTGACCGGATATTGACGGTCATTTAATTCATCGCTTTAACCAAATTGAACGATATGCACTTTCAAATTTCGTATTTGAGCGAATATAGAGAAGTGCTGCCTGGAGAAAACAAAAAATGGGCCAAACTCGATTACTGACGAATATCATTCAGCGTAAAGTCATGTTGCCAGAAGAAATGTCACCATCAATGCAACGAGACAATTTTGAAGTTGCACTGACTGATTTTGAAAAGCATGCCATCATCAAATGTTTATTTAAAGCGGATAACCAGCGTTCTACTGAATGTTGGAGTGTGCGGGAAATTGCAAACTTTATTGGGAATTGCACAGAAGATCAAAATATCAATTTGTGTATCTTGTATTGGAAAGATATACACGGCAACATCTATATTATCGATGGGGCGCATCGTCTTTCGAGTATTTATGCGTGGGTCAAGAGATATTTTGCAGATGAACAAGCCACTCAAGCGCCTAATTTTAGCGATCAACAAAAAGAAGATATTCGTGACCTGCGAAATCATTTAGGGGATCTGGCTGACTTCCAAAAAATTTGTATTGATCCTAAATTTGCAGAACAAAAATCTAAATTAGACGATATTAAAATCAGTTTCCGGCAAGTGCTTGGTACTCCAGAAGATGCACGACGCGTATTCCAATCGATTAACTCAGATACTAAACGCCTGGATAAATATGAGGAATATCATCTAAGAAGTCGGGGAAGTGATGCATATTATGCGATCTATGCTTGTTGTTATATCAATGACAATAAATCCAATTTAGAAGAGCTTCAATATACACGTTTAAATGCGCTCATCGAGTTGGGGGAGAGGATCCATCAGCTGCTTTTCTCTACCATCTTATTAGATACTGAAATGAGTCATGGCAAAAAAATTGGCTTGGTCAATGAGCTCATGAATATCATCGCGGGTGATCGGATTCATAATATCATGAGCCTGAATCAGGGTGAACGCGTTGAAAAGATCATGTCACATCTGTTTACGGCCCTTTGCAGAATGGCCACTCCTGTAAAAAATACTGGGGTTCCGAGTTTGGGCTTACATCCGTTCTTATATTTTTATAAGGACCAGCGTTTTCAAATTACTTCCTTTCTAGCATGGTTTTCAATTGTGTTTGAAATTCATGAAAGTCGCATGCAGATTCATCATCGAACGATTAGTTTCAAGGACTTCACCCGGGTACGCCGTAGTATTGAGTTCTTGATCGCCAATTTCCCCGTGGCGACCACCGAAACGGTCGGCAAGTTCGGCAGTGGTATCAAGGGCTATGATCGGCTACAAATTGTCTATAAAGCCTTTATTTGCTTAAGTTTGGAAATGGAGGTTGATTTTGATGATGAGGAATGCCTGAATACATTTATTCTGTCCATGTCTAAGGCCTTCAAATACATAAACTTTAATGAGTTTTATGTTGAAAGATTTTTGGGGAATTATGATGATACGGTCGTGAAGCATGTGGTGGGATATGTGGAGTCGATTAGTCCAATCTCGCGCTCAAAGCCCAAATCCTTTTCAGCATTAACCAAAAGTTTACTTAAGCACAATTTTCTGGTGGGTAATCATAACTTTTGCCTCATTTGTGATGGATTAATCTATCTTGATTCTACTGAATCGGATCATAAAATTGCCAAAGCCGTTGGTGGGCAAGGGGTGCTAGAGAATGGTCTGCTGGTTCATCCAATCTGTAATAGAATGAAATCAGATCTCAGCTTAGAAGAGATCAGAGCGGATTTGTTTGGTGAGTTATTGTATTAATCAGCAGGGCTATGTTTTTGTGTTCTCAAGTGTGTTAATTAATGATAAATCACATGATTTAACTTTTGATCTATTTTGCCAATGTGGTTTTTTTAATTCAGTAGACCTCTTGCGAAAGTATAGTTTTATCTAATTTTTGAATTGGCTAAAGCCTCATAAAATATAGCTTTTGGCTGCTTAAAATTTGACTAACGCAAGAAGTCTAATGCAGAATCATAGTTAGAAGCTAGCTGTAGTTTCTGAATGATCGTCAAGATCCTTAGTTTTGCCCATAGATTCCCTCTATGGGTATTTTTTTGATCAAAAATCATGTGTAGATGCCCTAGAATAAACCTTTTAGCATTTCATAAGCAATCAAGATTAAGCCTGACACCATCAGCACCACAAAAATGAGTTCCACTCTAGTTAACATAGTAATTCCATTTACTTTTCACCCAATTTATGTGGCAAATAAGTCGTAGTAGCAATGACATAACATGACATAGAAAATAATCAAAAAGACAGAATTTGGATTTTTATATTCAAGGTGAATTATTAAGATAATTGTGAAAACTTCATAGGAACTTCTTTTTTCTCAATGAAAATGTTATATCCTTAGAGTCTGCATGATCCATTTGAAGCGAGAATTTTATGAAAAAAGTTATTGGTATGAGAAATAGCCGTACTGAAGCCTTTAAAATCGTAAAAGCTTCATTTGCCGTAGATAATTTGGTTGTAGATAATAAAGGCTTACAAGCAATTAATGACTATGTGACGGGTTCTAAGACATTTGAACAAGCCAGAAATACACTCGTTGAAATGTACCGTGTACGATAAAAATGTTTTTTGATGATGCACTACATTATTATCTGACGGAAGAAGATTTTTATGATGATCCATTCTGTGATGAAAATGGTGTTTTGATCAACAATCTTGGTATTTCTAATACCAAAGACCTGAATGAGGCAGAGAAAGCGCTAAGTGCCTTACAAAATACAAGGTTACAGGAAAATATCTCTGTTTTTCTAGGCAATTTTGATTTACAGCACTTACAAAATATACATCATCAATTATTTATGGATGTCTACCCATGGGCTGGCCAATTAAGACGCGTGAATACCTATAAAGGTGAATGTATCTTTCTCCGTTACAATAGCATAGCTCCTTTATCAGATCTGCTGTTTTCATGCCTCAATAATAACTTTAACCATTTGATTAATAATAAAGAAAATATAGATTTGGTCTGTAGTTTTTTAGCCAGATTTTTTGTTGTTTTAAATTATATTCATCCATTTAGAGAAGGTAATGGTCGCTCACAACGTTTCATGCTAGGCCAGATACTATTTAAGTTAGGTTATACGATCGATTGGACCACTGTGAGTTCAGATGCTATGAATCAAGCAGTGATCGCAGGATGGAAAGAAGGTAACTTTAAGCTCACTGAAAAAATGATTAAACTTAATATTCAAAGATTAGAAGTAAGTTGAACACCTAACCAATATCGTACTCAGCATCAATTTTGGTGTTTCTTCAGGCCTACTGCTGACACTTCAAATGATTCCATGATAAAAATCAAACATCATTGTAAAGCCTCTAAAAGACGATTGCTCCAACAATAAAACACAACACCCCAAAAGCGATCCAGAGCCAGACAGTTGATCTGGATGTCTGCATACCTGGGTTATTCAATGGCGGTGGTTGCTCAGAGGCGTTCTGTGGAGTATTCGGCCTGTTTGTATGAGGATGATGCTTGGAATAAGAAAGTCCTGTTCCGGGAATGCCCACGCTGGTTCGGGTGCCTTTTTTACCAATATTTAAAGAAGCACCGGGTTTGCCAATGCTCGCACTGCTGATGCCCTTATGCGTCAGATTAATTTTTAAACCCGGTAAGATTTTAATGCTCTTGCGAAATCTAAAGCCCATATTTCCCCCATTTGCAAAACCTGTTCGCTGTGTATTTCAGTTGATAGAGGTAAATTCAGAGAATCTCAGATCCTCATCTACCTCGCTAGTCGGCTGTCCCCATAGAGACATCCGTATATTTTTTATCTGGTGATTGCAATACTACCTTAAAATACCGTCAAAAATGTTTACTGTACATTTGCTATGGGGTAATCTTAAAACTGCTATTTATTGACTGATTGGTATATGACGACAGATAAGCATGAAGTGCTTCTTCGAATGCGAGCGATCGAGCTGCTTGCATACTGGGAAGGTCGTTTGGTTACCAATCGTTTGATGAGCTGGTTTGGACTTAGTCGACAGCAGGCTTCTGCGGATATCAAGCGCTATAATACGCTGTATAACCCCGATGCCTTGATTCATGATCCATCGGTCAAGGGTTATGTGCCTAAGGCCAGCTTCCAGCCTGTACTGACTACAGCGCATATCAATGAATATCTCAATATGCTGTCAGGTTTGGTTAGTGAATCGCATACCCTGATTGCGACACCAGAACCGAATCTTGCAGCAGTTCAATTACCTGATCGCAGTGTACGTCCTGAAGTGATTCGGGAAGTTTTGCGTGCCTGCCGAAACCAAAACACTTTAAAAATGATTTATGCCTCGATGCAGAATCCGCAGTGGCATGAACGCATCATTTCCCCACACACCCTGGTGTATACCGGTTTTCGCTGGCATGTCCGTGCCTATTGCCATCAGAGCAAGCAGTTTAAGGACTTTTTACTCTCCAGAATTGATCGCACACCTGTTGTGGTAGCGATTGAGTCAGTAGACCCTGCTCAGGATCAGCAATGGCATGAAGAAATTGTACTGACGCTGATCCCTAATCCAAAATTGAATGAAGCTCAAAAAGCGCTGGTCGAAAAAGACTTCGGCATGCCTGATGGCAGATTACAGATTTCGGTCAAAAAAGCCCTGGCTCACTATACTTTGCAGCGATATCAGGCCGCGATCACGCTGGCTGAGGCGGATGATGCCTTGAAATATCCCTTGGTACTACAACGCTCAGATATCGAAAAGCTGTCGTCTTATCTGTTTGATCAGGCCTCATAGGAGATTGGCCATGTTAGAGCAATTTCATTATGACAGTGACCTGATTGGTGGTTCACTGATGGTGCGTGAAAGTCGGTTAATCGCGGATCTGTTATTGCGTGAGGCCACAACAGAGCAATGGCATCAGGCGATTCAGGTGGACAATATTCTGCAAAAAAGAACTGCGGCTTCGGCGCAACGCAATGCCACCGCTATTCGCAAGCGCCTGGAGCGTTTAGAACCTGATTTCTGGAAAGCTTTGCGTGATGGCGATGATGAGCTGGCGACCCAGGTGGCTTTTTGTGGCGCACTGGAACGCAACCTGTTGCTGCTTGAGTTTATGGAAACGGTGATGAGGGATGCCTATATCTCTCAGGCGCAATACTTGGACAGTTATATCTGGTCAGATTTTTTGGATGAACGCTCACAACGTGATCCGGATATCTGTGATTGGAAAGAGTCCAGCAAGAAAAAAATGGGGCAGGTGGTGTTTCGCATGCTGGCAGAAGCCGGTTACTTAAAAAGTACCCGTAAGCTGGAGTTGCAGCGCGTGATCGTCAGAGCAGAGCTGCGTAGCCTGTTGGAAGAACATTATAAACAACGCATTAAAAGATCTATGGAAGTGTCGGTATGGACGCGTTAGTTGTAGAGGGGCAGCAATGAGTCAAACAATACATGAGCGTCTGAACCAGATTCCAGAGCGAATTCTTTCCACTGAGTTTCTCACTGGACAAGGATTGGGCAATGAAATTGGCTTCTGGATTTTTGATTATGCACCTGAAGATGAGTTGAAGGTGCGCGAATATCTGCATTTTCTAGACGGGATGCTGGAGAAAAAACACAGTCAGCTGAAGGTGGTGAATATCAACCTGCTGCAAGCCGTGGTGGATTATCTGGCTGAGCGTAACTTCATCGATAAAGCCATTCAAATGCAAAAAGCCAAAGGCGATGAAGCGCTGCTCAAAGCCTTAAAGGGCCCACTGCATATGGATAAGTTCGCGCCCTATCTGGTGAGTAAATATGCCACCAATGCGCAAGATATTGTGTTGATGACTGGGGTTGGGTCGGTTTGGCCACTGTTACGTGCCCATCACTTATTGAACAGTTTGCATTCGTTACTGGGGCATAAGCCAGTGGTGCTGTTTTACCCAGGTTATTACGACGGTCAAGCGATGAGTTTATTTGGAAAAATTCCAAGCAATAATTACTACAGAGCATTCAGATTAGTGCCTTAAACACGGCAAATAGAAATAAAAATTCGGGGGAATGGATTGAGATGAACATTAAAGAGCTTTTTTACAAGCCATTAGATCGTGCGATTAACGGGGTCGTAAAAGCAGACCAGAATGACAATACTACGGTTTATCAGGAACTCGATGAGTATGTGGTCACCAATGAACTGGAAAAGCATTTTCGGGACTTTTTCCAGTCTTATGGCACAGACCTGAGCGATCCTTCGATTGCCAACCGTGTCGGCGTATGGATTTCGGGCTTCTTTGGTTCAGGTAAATCACATTTCCTGAAAACCTTGTCGTATATTCTGGCCAATAAAGTGGTACGCGATGCGGAAGGTAACGAGCGTAGCGCCGCAGAATTCTTTGATGAAAGCAAAATTCGTGATGCGTTTATCCGTGCGGATATTGGCAAGGCCGTCAGCCATCATGCCGATGTCATCCTGTTTAACATCGACAGTAAAGCCAGCTCCAATGATGATGGCAATCCGATCCTGAATGTGTTTTTACGTGTGTTTAACGAGTATCAGGGGTTTAGCGCGGATCATCCACATATTGCCCATATGGAACGTCACCTGAGCCAGAAAGGTGTCTACGAACGCTTTAAACAGGCGTTTGAGGAATCCAGTGGCATGTCCTGGCTAGAGGAGCGTGACGGTTATCAGTTCTATCAGGATGATGTCGAAACTGCGATTTCTCAGGCACTGAATCTATCAGCAGAAGCAGCGCATAAATGGTTTGAGGATTCTGAGCAGACCTTTAGTGTTTCGGTCGAAAACTTCTGTCAGTGGGTGAAAGAATACCTGGACAGCAAAGGACCCCAGCAACGCATGTTATTCTTGGTCGATGAAGTGGGGCAGTTTATTGGCAGCGATACCCGCTTGATGCTGACATTGCAAACCATTACTGAAAACCTAGGTACGATCTGTAAAGGCCGCGCTTGGATTATCGTGACCTCACAGGCAGACATCGATGCTGTTTTAGGTGAGATGTCTTCTTCCAAAGCCAATGACTTCTCCAAGATTGCTGGGCGTTTTAAAACCCGTTTATCACTGTCCAGTTCCAATACCGATGAAGTCATCCAGAAACGTTTATTACGTAAAACCCCAGAAGCAGAATCATTGCTCAGATCGGTGTTTGAGCAAAAGGGCGATATCTTAAAAAATCAGATTACCTTTGACCGTTCAGGCCCAACCCTCAAGAACTATGAGGGGCCAGACAGCTTTATTCATAACTATCCTTTTGCGCCGTACCATTTCCAGCTGGTGCAAAAAGTATTTGAAGAAATCCGTAAAGTCGGTGCGACCGGTGCACACCTGGCCTATGGTGAACGGTCCATGCTAGATGCGTTCCAGATGGCCGCGAATGCGATTGCCACAGATGAAGTCGGGGCACTGGTTCCTTTCCACCGCTTCTATACTTCAGTGGAAGGCTTCCTGGATACAGCAGTGAAGCGTACCATCGACCAGGCAGGGCAGAATAAGACCCTGGATGGTTTTGATGTGCAGATGCTGCGTACCCTGTTCATGATCCGCTATGTCGATATCATCAAAGGTACGCTGGATAACCTGGTGACTTTGTCGATTGAGAAAATTGATGAAGATAAGCTGGCATTGCGCAAGCGGATTGAAGAGAGCCTGCAGCGTCTGGAAAAAGAAAGCCTGATTACGAGGAATGGCGATGAGTTCCTGTTCCTGACTAATGAAGAGCGCGATATCACCCGTAAAATTAAAGCCACTGACTTAGCAGCTTCAGAAGAAAATAAAGAGTTAGCCAACCTGATCTTTAAAGATTTACTGCGCGATCAGAACAAATACCGCCATCAAGCCAACAAGATGGACTATCAGATTGGTCGTTTTCTGGATGGTCATAGCCTGGATGGCAAGTATGAGAGCGATTTGAAAGTTGAAATCATTTCTCCGCTGGATACGGAATACAACCTCTATACTGAAGCTTACTGTATTGGTAAAAGTACTCAGGCCGAAGGACAAGTCCTGTTTAAACTGGCAGACGATAAACAGTTCTTTAATGAACTGCGCACCTGGCTGAAAACCAATAAATTTATTCGGTTAAATGATGATGGCACTCAGTCCGATATCAGCCGTATCCTGGCAGACCGTGGCCGTGAGAACCAGGAGCGTAAAAAACGCCTGCGTGCCCGGGTCGAAGAAATGTTGCTGGACGCGGAAAGTTATGCCTTGGGTCAACACCTACAACTTTCATCTTCAAGTCCAACCACCAAGCTGGATGAGGCTTGTCGTTATTTGCTGGAAAACACTTATACCAAACTGAGCTATCTGCAAGTCTATCAGCAGGATGCCTGGCGTGAACTGAACGCTGTTTTGACTGTGGATGATATGGCGCAGTTAGGCCTGTCACTGGATGGTGGGCAGAGCAATCCGAAAGCCCTACAGGATGTCGAACAGTACATCTCGCTGCGTGCAACGGGTACCGAACGTATTCTGGTGTCAGATGTGGTGGATCGTTTTGCCAAACGTCCTTATGGCTGGCCAGATGCCGAAATTTTACTATTGGTGGGTCAGCTGGCTGCGATGGGGCGGATTTCTCTGCAGTTAAATGGCGGCAGCTTACAGTTGAAAGATGCCTTTGAGCCTTTACAAAACAGCCGCCGTCGCCGTGATGTGTCGATCATTAAAAAACGCCAGACTGATGATCAGGTCTTGAAACAGGCACGCCAACTCACCCAAGACCTATTCTCGGCCATGGGACCAGCGACAGAAAAAGAGCTGTTTGAATTCTATACCCAGCATTTTAAAAACTGGTTAGGTAACTTTAAGTCGTATAAGAGTAAAACTGATGTCGGGCAGTTCCCGGGCAAGAAAGTGATTGAAAAATCGATTCTGACTTTGGAACGTCTGCTGGCGAATAGCGACAGCTTCGATTTCTTTAAAGCCGTGGTTGAGAACAAGGACGACTATCTGGATCTGGAAGAAGACTATCGTGACATTCACGAGTTCTTCACTAACCAAATGCCAAGCTGGCAACAACTGCAGCAAGCCTTACGTCATTTTGAGAAAAACAAACAGGCACTGGGCAGTGATGAGGTGGCAAAAAAAGCCCTCTCCGAATTACACCGTATTTCCACCCTTGAATCGCCCTATGGCCTGTTAAATAAAGTGGCTGATTTGGTTCGCACTGTGGAAAGCGTCAATGAGCGACTGTTGAGTGAGAAGCGCAGTCAGGCGATAGAACACATTGATGACAAGATCAAGCAGCTGGAAGCCGAGATTAAAAACAGTGGTATTGCCACCGCTGAGCTGAGTAACAAGCTATTACGCCCACTACAACTGCTGAAAACGGATATTGAAGTGGAAACTAGCCTGTCCACCATCTATATGCTGCAAACCCAAACCAGCGTCGAGCGTTTTGATGAAGCCTTGTATGAGCTGGAGAGTGAAGTTCAGGTGGAAATCCAGCGTCAGGCCAAAGCGGCACAAATGGCTCAGAGCAAAGCTGAGAGTGTAACCAACACTACAACCACCTCCAGCCCAGCTACATCAGCACCTGCTGCGAGTCCGGTACAGCCTGCGATAGCCGTAGTGCCACCGAAACCGGTAGTCGAAGTCGATGTCGCCAGCATTTACAGCAAAAGCTCAAGTAGTGTCTACCTGGAAACAGAAGAATCAGTGGATCAGTTTGTAGACGCACTCAAAGCTGAACTGAAAAAAATCGTGAGTGATAAAAAGCGTGTGCGTATCCGCTAACTCGGCTTAGGGATATCGGCATCAGTCATTAATTAAAGGTTGAACTATGAATACCAGTAATATTAAAAAATACGCACCGCAAGCACGAAATGATTTTATCGCAGCCATGCGCAAGCAGGCCGCCAAATACGGCATCACCGCAGACAGCATTTTACCGGCAGAACAGAAAGGGGATTTGCTGCTGATTGGCGATCAGGTTTTTCCGCTATCCGTCATGAAACCACGTGACAAGCTGATCAAACGTATTCAAGCAACTAGCTTTGAGCAGACGATTGATTATATCGCTTACAGTTGGTTTAACCGTCTCTGTGCGATTCGTTACATGGAATGCAAAGGCTTACTGGATCATGGTCGCCGTGTACTGAGTAGTGCCGATGGTAGTGCAGGCTTGCCGCAGATTCTGGAAGAATGTCTGGACATTGAGCTACCGAATTTAGATGCAAGCCGTGTGGCTGAACTCAAGCTGGATGGCAATAAAGACGAAGAACTGTATCGGGAGCTATTACTGGCTCAGTGTCATGCGTTGAATCAGGTGATGCCGTTGCTGTTCGAACAGGTTTCTGATGAGTCAGAACTGTTATTACCGGATAACCTGACCAAAACCGACTCCTTGATTCGTGATCTGGTTAGCAGCATTCCGGAAGAAGACTGGTCGGATGTGCAAATTATTGGCTGGTTGTATCAATTCTATATTTCTGAAAAGAAAGACCAGGTGATTGGTAAAGTCGTCAAGAGTGAAGACATTCCTGCAGCGACACAGTTATTCACCCCAAACTGGATTGTAAAATATCTGGTACAGAATAGTGTCGGTCGTTTATGGCTGATGGCACAGCCTGATAGTACGCTTGCTAGTGAGTGGGAATACTATATTCAGCCTGCTGAGCAAAGTGATGAAGTCAATGCACAGTTAAAACAGCTGATTGATGTGCGGATCAGTGAAGATGGCGATACTTTAAACCCTGAAAGTATTACGGTGCTGGATCCAGCCTGTGGTTCGGGGCATATTCTGGTGGAAGCTTATGATTGCTTAAAAGCGATTTATTTAGAGCGTGGTTACCGTAGCCGCGATATTCCACGGTTGATTCTAGAAAATAACCTATACGGCATTGATATTGATACTCGTGCGGCACAGCTCTCTAGTTTTGCGCTATTGATGAAAGCACGTGAGGACGACCGCCGTTTATTTAGCAATCCACCGAAGCTCAATATTATTGCGTTGCGGGATAGTCAGCCTGAGCGTTTGGATGCATTCAGTCAGGATTTGGCAAGTACTGGTATTGCTCAGACAGATTTAAAAGAACTGCTGGACCTATTTGAACATGCTTCGACCTTCGGTTCTTTGATTCAAATTCCTGTAGCATTTGCTAAAAAATTGCCTGAATTAGAAAGTAAGCTAAACACAGCTTTAGAATCAGGGGATATTTTTGCGCAACAGTCAGCACAAGAGCTGTTACCTTTAGTCAAGCAAGCCAAATTACTCGCTAAACAATATGATGCTGTAATTGCCAATCCGCCGTATATGGGCAGTAAGGGCATGAATACAGCACTTAAAGATTTTGCCAAAAAGAAATTTCCAGACAGCAAGTCAGACCTGTTTGCCATGTTTATTGAACGTGGTTTTAACTGGTGTAAGGACAGTGGCTTTAACAGCATGGTGACCATGCAAAGCTGGATGTTTTTATCCTCTTACGAAGCGATGCGTGAAAAGCTATTAAAGGATCGAACATTGTCTAATATGGTGCATATGGGTAATGGGGTAATGGGTATTGCTTTCGGTACAGCTGCAACTGTGATGTTGAATAAGCATATTAGTGATTATGAAGGTAGCTTTTCTTATTGTGAAAATGATGATGTAAATGAAGATGGGGTTCCCGAAAGTTTCCCTGTACAGAATGAGCGACTAAAAACAGCAAAACCAGATGATTTTAAGAAAATTCCAGGTAGTCCAATAGCTTATTGGATAAGTTTAAAATTTAATAATTGTTTTGAAAAATTACCTCTCATTTCAAACGAAGCTTCAGCAGTATGTGGTATGACAACTGGAGAAAATGCACTTTATGTAAGGGAATGGAGCGAAATAGATTTTCAAAAGTTTGGAAAAGAATTTCTATCATCTAATGATGCGATGGCATCTCAATTGAAATGGTTTCCATATGCAAAAGGTGGAAGTTATAGAAAATGGTATGGGAATGCTGAAAATGTTGTGAATTGGGAAAAAGATGGACAAGAAATTATAGCTTCAGGTAGAGCATACCCTCGTGCTAGATCTCGTTATTTTAAACCATCTGTTTCGTGGTCTTTCATCTCTTCATCATATTTTGGTGCACGCCAGCAACCAAATGGTTTCATTTTTGATATGGCTGGGTGCTCACTTTTTCCACAAGATGAAAAAAATTTAGCTTTTTATACTGCATTGTTGTGCTCTAAATCGGCATCAGCTTTTCTTAAAATCATAAATCCTACGTTAAATTATCAAGTGAATAATGTTGGCTCTATTCCGGTACCTAAAAATATTGATACTAAGTTGGTATCAGAAATTTCAACCAAATGTGTACTAATTGCTAAAACTGATTGGGACTCTTATGAAACCTCATGGGATTTTACTCAAAACCCAATCCTTCGTACTCAACAGCCAAACCTAGAACAAGCTTTTAACACCTGGCAGCAACAAAATGCTGACGCCGTGGCTGAAATGAAACGTCTGGAAGAAGAAAACAACAAGCTGTTTATTGATGCTTATGGATTACAGGATGAACTGACACCAGATGTACCTGATGAGCAAATTACGCTTACCCGTGCTGACCGTGAAAAAGACAGCCAACGTTTAGTGTCTTATGCCCTTGGCTGCATGATGGGACGTTATAGTCTAGATGAAGCAGGTCTAATCTATGCCCATGCAGGTAATCAAAACTTTGATGCCAGTCGTTATAGAACATTCCCAGCCGATGCGGACGGTATTATTCCACTCACCGAAATGCACTGGTTTGAAGATGATGCAACACATCGTATCCAAGAGTTTTTAACTGCGGTTTGGGGCAAAGACACGCTGGATGCCAATATGCTGTGGCTGGCAGAAAGCTTGGATAAAAAAGCAAGTGAAACAGCAGAAGATACGATCCGCCGTTACCTCGCCAGCAAGTTCTATAAAGACCACATGCAGACCTATAAAAAGCGCCCAATCTACTGGTTATTCAGCAGTGGTAAACAGGGTGCTTTCCAGGCGTTAGTGTACTTGCACCGCTATAATGAAAGCACTTTGGCACGTATGCGTACTGAATACGTTATGCCACTCATTTCCAAAATGGCAGCCTATGCTAACTCTCTGGAAACTGACAAAGAAAATAGTGACTCTGCGGCTGAAATCAAACGTATTGAGAAAAAACTGCAAGACTTGCATAAGCAACAGGCTGAACTGAGTAGCTTTGAAGAAAAATTACGTCACTATGCCGATCAGCGTATTTCACTGGATCTAGATGATGGGGTAAAGGTGAATTATGGCAAGTTTGGGGACTTGTTGGCTAATGTGAAGGACATTACTGGAGATAAGTCTCAATGATAGTAGGAATCTTTCTTCGATATTTTAAAACATATCAAGGCATTAATTATATCCCTATTACTGATGAGGACAGATTTTGTGGTCTTGTTGGCGAAAATGGGATAGGCAAAAGTTCTGTTTTGGAAGCATTGGATTGTTTTTTTAATGGAAAAGAATGGAACTTACATACTTCCACAAAAAAGAGTGGCATAACCGTTACTAAGCCTCAAATTGTTCCAGTATTTTTAGTTAAAAAAGATGTTTTTGAGGAAGGCTCTGCTGACTTCCAAAAAGCATCTATATTAAGTGATCTAGCTTTAGGTATTTCAGAAGATGCTGCTGGTCCATCTACAAAGTCACATTTAAAAAGATTTATTGATCATCGTGCAAATATAATACGTAATTTGGATGTCGGGGATTATTTTTTGCTTCCTATAGGAGAAGACTATAATGGCAATATATCTCTCTCTATTTTCAATACACGAGTTCTAGTTACAAAGCTATTTGATAGCACGATTGAAGACGATAAGAATAACCTGAATGCAGATGAGTTGAATGGATTTAGACCGATCTTAGATGTTATTAAAAAATTAATTGAATATATTTATATTCCACGAGAACTTGATCCAGAAATATTTACAAAATTAGAGACCAATGAGATTCAAGTCTTAATGGGTGAAAGCTTAAATGATATTTTAAGTGAAAAAGTTACAACTCGACAAATCAATGAAATTAATAAAAATCTAAATGCTTTTTTAGATAAATTGGAAAGTGAATTAGAAATTTATTCTTATAGAACACCTACTGATAGACAGCAACAACTAAAAAAGGCTGATGTATACAACCTAATTATTCAAGCATTTTTTAAAATTAGAAAATTGCATAAAAAACAAGGTGATGTTTGGCTTGAAATTAGTTCACTTAGTTCAGGAGAAAAACAAAAAGCAATTATTGATGTAGCACATAGTTTATTAACCAAGCATAGAAGTAGTGGTGCAAATTTAATTATTGCTGTTGATGAACCAGAATCATCCTTACATATGTCTGCTTGTTTTGATCAATTCGATGCACTTTATGATATTAGTCGAGAATGTATGCAGGTCATGTTTTCATCGCACTGGTATGGATTTTTACCAGTTATAGAGTCAGGTAGTGCGACAATTATTTCTAAGATAGAAGGTACACACGTATTTGATCAAATAAATCTTGCTTCCTATCGAGAACAAATCAAGCAGATGACCGCTTCTTCAAAAGGAAGATTGCCTTTTGATATTCGGTTAAAGAGCATGAATGATTTTGTGCAATCTGTAATAACTAGCTCAATGGGGAGTGAACCATATAATTGGCTTATATGCGAAGGAAGTTCTGAAAAAATTTATCTTAATAAGTATTTTGAAGATCTTATCGAGTCAAAAAAACTACGAATAGTGCCAGTTGGTGGTGCCAAAGAAATCAAGAGGTTATATAAATATTTAGAAACTGCATATGAAGATTTTAAGAGTGAAATTAATGGAAAAATAATTCTAATTTCGGATACAGATGCTGAGTTTGTAAGTTATAACGTCAGTAATTCTGAAAAGCTAATTTGTAAAAGGATGGTAAATTGTAATACCGAAAAAACCACCAAGTTAGTGAATATCCAATCAAACCCAGTTTCACCTGCTACCGAAATTGAATCTTCCTTACCAGGTAAAACCTTCTATCAAACTCTATTATCTTTTAAAGCTGATTATCCTGAAGATTTATGTTGCTTAACTAAAGATATTGAAGAAATTTCTGATCAGGTATCTTATTTTGCATTAGATCTAAGATCTAGTGAGTGGGAAGCTATAAATAGATTCTTTGACCAAGATAATAATAAATTTAGGTTTGCGAAGCGATATATCGAGAATATTGATGAAAATCATGCTGTACCAAGGTGGATTAAGGAAATTAGAGGGTGGCTAGACTAAATGAATCTTGATCAAATCAAACAAGGTCTGGAACAAGCCTTTTATACTGAAAAACACCGAATTGTCTTTTGGTACGATGCTGAACGGTCCTTTAGCGACGAAGTACAGGCATTAAAACTGAAAGATGTCAAGATTCTGAATATGGCAGAAGAGTCGAGTCTGGCGATCAAGCTCAAACTAGAACTGCAAGATCAGCAGGGCAAATACTTGCTGTATTTCCCAAGCCCTGAGCCTGAAACCGAAAAAGACTGGTTACTGGACATCAAGCTGTATTCACGCAGCTTCTATGCCGATCGTTTCTCGATTATTTTCAATGAGCTCGGTTTACAACAACAAAGTTTAAGAGAACATCTGGCCAAACGTGAAGAGTTCCTCAAAGCCAAAGCGCGTCTGAGCACCTTAAAACGCTATATCCAGTCTGATGCAGATGAACAGGATCTGGATATGGCCATGATTGCCGCGGTGGTTAAGGCTGACAGTGCCGAGCTGATGCATATCGTTCTGGCACTGGCAGATGAAATGGTACAGCAGAATCTGGATCTGGAAGTAAATCCAGACTCCTTTGCTGAACTGGAAAAGTTCCAACTAGTGCCAGCTTTAGTCACAGCATTACAGGCGGAAATTGGTTATCCAGCATCGGTTGAAGAGTTGAATGGGGAAGCACCATTCAAGCTCGGTACGTTCTTTATCCGTTTGATGACTACAGGTTTCTGTGAAAGCTTGGGCGATATCCCCGTATGGGCCCAGGAACTGGTGATGTCATCCGTCAGCTCCCGTGCGACGGCTAGAGCCTTTTTGTCGCGCTGGAGAGACAGTTCTAAATACTACCCAACCTTCGATACACTCTCCCAGACCGTGGCCAATGCACTGCGGATCCAGGAGAAGGTCGGGGCCTTTGATCTGGAGCAGCTGCTCGATGTCATGACCTTTGAAGTGATTGAACAAAAGATCATTGTCGATCTGGCCAGTCATATCCCTGCAGCCGCCAAGGCTGAACTGGAAAATTTCAAAACGGTTATTTCTACCCGTCTGGATGGTTATTGGGCTTCCAAACATAAGGATGATGCAACACGCCGTAAATATCGTACTGTCTATACAGCGTTGCAGGCAGCCATTGAGCTGTTTAGCCTGCGACAGCAGTTTGATGCCGGTTTCTATTTCGACTCGAGTGAAGCTTTGTATAAAGCCTACGAGCAGGATTTGTATCGCTTTGATATGGCTTATCGCCACTACAGTGCTGCTTCTCAACGCGCTCATGTCGATATCCTTAAAAAACTCGATGAAGAAGTGGAAAATTGCTATTCCTACTGGTTTATTGACCACTTGGCACGCAACTGGGGCGAGCGTGTAGAAGCTGAGCAACGTCTGAATGTTTGGAAAATGACGGATATCCCAAATCAGCAGAACTTTTACGATACTCACGTTAGACCCTTACTCAGTTCCGCAACGAAACGCCGTATTGTGGTAATTATCAGTGATGCTTTCCGTTATGAAGCTGCGGTAGAGCTGCGCGATCGTATCAATGAAAAGCGTTATTCTGAAGCGACCTTGTCTTCACAGCTGGGCGTTGTTCCAAGTTACACCACACTTGGCATGGCCTCGTTGTTGCCGCATCAGACTTTGGAGTACAAAGAGGCTGCAGGTGATGATGTTTTAGTAGATGGGCAGTCCAGCAAAGGGACTGCAGCACGATCCAAAATTCTGGCTGCCTATAATGGATTGGCGGTTACCGCTGAAACGGTAAAAGGTTGGTCGCGTGATGAAGGCCGTGAAGCACTTAAAGACCATGATTTGATTTACGTTTATCACAACGTGATTGATGCTCGGGGAGACAGTGCCTCTACAGAATCAGAAACCTTTATGGCGGTGGAACATGCCATTGAAGAGCTGACTGAACTTAGCCGCAAAATCTTGATGCATTTCAATATTTCTACCCTGTTGATCACAGCCGACCATGGCTTCTTGTTCCAGCAAAGTAAACTGGAATCTGCGGATCGTTCAAGCTTGACTGAAAAACCGACCAATGCATTGAAAAGCAAAAAACGCTATGTGATTGGGCATGGTTTACCAGAGAGCAAGGAAGCATGGAAAGGCTCAACCCAAGCTACGGCAGGCACACTATCTGCGACTGATTTCTGGATTCCAAAAGGGGCGAACCGTTTCCATTTTGTAGGAGGCTCACGTTTCGTGCATGGCGGCATCATGCCTCAGGAAATCGTAGTGCCTGTACTGACAGTGAAACAGCTGCGTGGTGAAAAGGCTGGACAGCGGACCAAGCGTAAAGTTGAGGTCATTTCTACTAAATCCACGCTGAAAATGGTCAATAACATCCAGAAGTTTGATTTGATGCAAACTGAAGCTGTCAGTGAGCTGGTCATGCCAGTGACCCTGTCGATTGCCATTTATGATGGGGATCTCAAAGTATCTAGTGAAGAAACCTTGACCTTTGATAGCAGTACCGACTCTGTTGCGGAACGGGTTAAACAGGTCAGACTGTCATTGTCCGGTACTGATTTTGACCGTAAGAAGGATTACTTCCTAGTGCTGAAGGACAAAGACCTGAATATCGAAATGCAACGCTATAAGGTCACCATTGATCTGGCATTTACCGATGACTTCTTCTAATAACGAATTAACGATAGAGCGTAGCCTACATGGAATCTGCTAACGATAAAGAACTGGATCAGCTGCTGAATGAACACTTTGCTGGGCGGGTGGTACGTAAGGATCTGACTAAACTGATCAAAGAAGGGGCAAATGTCCCTGTCTATGTACTCGAATACCTGCTGGGGATGTACTGTGCCTCGGATGATCCAGAGATCATTGAACAGGGACTACGTAACGTAAAGACCGTACTGGCTGAGAACTACGTCCGACCGGATGAAGCCGAGAAGGTGAAATCCCTGGTCCGTGAACGGGGCAGTTATAAGGTCATTGATCGGGTGACCGTAAAGCTGAATGAGCGTAAAGACAAATACGAAGCATCATTTAGTAATCTGGGCATCAAAGATGCTGAAATCTCGGCAGGCATCGTCAAAGAGTATGAAAAGCTGCTGGTCGGTGGTATCTGGGTCATCGCCACACTCAGCTACTACTTTGATGAAGGGCAGACCAGTTCTCCATTTGGCGTGAGCTTACTCAAGCCGATTCAAATGCCGAATATGAATATGGATGAACTTTTCAGTGGCAGAGCAGCATTAAGCACTGATCAGTGGCGCGAGAGTTTAATCCGTTCGATCGGCATGGAACCGGCTTCGCTAAAAGAGGATGTGCAATGGCACCTATTAGCGCGTATGGTTCCGTTCGTTGAAAATAACTATAACGTCTGTGAACTTGGACCACGCGGTACCGGGAAAAGCCATATTTACAAAGAGTGTTCACCGAATAGTATTCTAGTTTCAGGTGGGCAAACCACTGTCGCCAATCTGTTCTATAACATGAGTAGCCGCCGTATTGGTCTGGTGGGGTTGTGGGATGTGGTGGCCTTTGATGAAGTTGCCGGTATTTCCTTTAAGGACAAAGATGGCGTACAGATCATGAAAGACTACATGGCCTCAGGATCTTTTGCCCGTGGTCGTGAACAGATGGAAGCCTCAGCTTCGATGGTTTTTGTGGGTAATATCAACCAAAGTGTGGAATCCTTGGTGAAGACTAGCCACTTATTGGCTCCTTTTCCTGAAGCAATGATCGATTCAGCATTCTTTGATCGCTTTCATGCCTATATCCCGGGTTGGGAAATTCCAAAAATGCGTCCGGAATTCTTTACCAACCGTTATGGTCTAATCGTTGATTATCTTGCTGAATTCTTCCGGGAAATGCGTAAGCGTAGTTTTGCGGATGCCATTGAGAAGTACTTCAAGCTAGGGAATAACCTGAATCAGCGCGATGTGATTGCCGTTCGCAAGACGGTTTCTGGATTGATGAAGTTGCTCTACCCACACGGTCAGTTTAATAAAGAAGATGTACGCCAGTGTCTGGAATATGCGCTGCAGGTACGCCGTCGGGTCAAAGAGCAGCTGAAGAAAATTGGTGGTATGGAATTCTATGATGTTCATTTCAGCTACATTGATAATGAGACGCTCGAAGAACATTTTGTATCAGTCAAAGAGCAGGGTGGTGGCGGACTGATTCCCGAAGGTCCAGCCAAGCCAGGTTTCTTATATACCATCGGGCTCAGTAATAAAGGCATGCCGGGGTTATACCGCTTAGAACTTCAAGTGACCAAAGGTTCAGGAAAATTGGCGACATCAGGCTTATGGAATTCAAGCAGTGCCAAGGAGCAGGTCAAGATCGCATTTGACTACTTCAAAGCCAATGCATCTCGAATCTCGGGGGGCAGTAAGGTGCTGGAACATGATTTCCACTTACATGTGGTGGAATTACAGAATACCGGCCCACTCAGCCATCTTGCTCTGCCAAGTTTAGTGGCTTTCGCCTCTGGCCTATTAGGACGTCCAATACAAAGTCAGATGGTGGTACTGGGTGATATGAGCTTGGGTGGTTCTGTGACACCGGTGGAAAGTATTGCTGAATGCCTTCAGGTTGCTTTTGATGCTGGTGCCAAGAAGGTCGCCTTACCAATGAGTAGTGCGGCAGATATCCCTACGATTCCTGTGGAACTGTTTACAAAGTTTCAGACCAGCTTCTATGCAGATCCCGTAGATGCGGTATTTAAAGCTCTGGGTGTGGATTGAGTTGATTCTGTATAAATCAGTTAAAGAGAAAAGCTTTTGAAATGATTAGGAAATATGAATCACATGAAGGATTTAATAACAGCTATTTTGGTTAAACAGCCCAAACTTACTGCTAGAGAAATTGCCAAAACTCTTGGTATTGAAAAGAAAGAAGTGAATGCTTTCTTATATAAAAATCAAGATATATTTTCACAAGATGAAGCCTTTTGCTGGTCTTTAGCTATAATCCCGTCAGTTAAAAATTTAGAAAGACCAATGATGAACTCTGAACTTGAATTAAATGATATTAATTAATGGTACTGCCTGCGCTCCAGCATTTAATTTAATATTAGGTGCTAGTTTTTTTAACTGTAAGTATAAAAAATCAGAGGAATACCCTTTGTTTGGAATAACCGCATTTATTTGCTGATTAGTTGCACAAGTAACTTTATTTTGTGCAACTTTTCCAATTGTCGAACCAATACAAACAAAAAGAACCGAGTTTTCAGGTATATGTCTGCACTTATCAAAACCTTCTACTGTTAATGTCGTTTTTGTTGTTTCAATATAACGATTTTCTTGTATATCTGCAGGGCTAACAAATAAGAACTCACCATTATAATATTCTCGTTTAGATGTAGTTGGTGTACTGCCTGTAATAATTTGGCTTATATCCACAAGAGCTGAAGAATTCCAATCCCCATCAAACTCTTTAAATCTTAACTTTGGTGCAGTCATTACTTCACCTCCGCAAAAGGTGAATCAATGCCAAGCTCTTTGCAGAATTCAGCAATGACTTTGTCGGTACTTTTGCTTTGTTCTTCAAGTTCTTTGAGTTGCTGCGCAATGGCATTCAGATCAATTTCATCTTCAGCTTCAAAGGTATCGACATAACGAGGAATATTGAGGTTGTAATCGTTATTTTTCACTTCTTGCAACGTAGCAACCTTGGCATATTTTTCAATGTCTTGGCGGTTTTCATAGGCCGCAATGATGTTTTCAATATGCTCTGGCAACAGCTTGTTTTGGTTCTTTTGTTTTTCGAAGTCATTGCTGGCATCAATAAATAGAATATTGCCTGTATGCTCACGGTTTTTCTTCAGCACCAAAATACAAGTTGGAATAGATGTGCCGTAGAAAATGTTGGCAGGTAAGCCAATTACAGTATCAATCACGTTCAGTTTTTCGATAAGGTATTGACGGATTACACCTTCGCTTGAACCACGAAATAACACACCATGCGGAAGAACAACTGCCATCGTGCCGTTGTGATCGAGTTGATGAAGCATGTGCTGAACAAAAGCCATATCCGCTTTTGAACTTGGTGCAAGCTTACCAAAACGGCTAAAACGCTCGTCTTGTAAGAAGATTGGATCTGCTGACCATTTAGCTGAGAATGGAGGATTGGCGACCACTGCTTCAAAACGCTGATCAATGTGCTGTGGGCGAGTGAGGGTATCTTCTTGCTTGATATCGAATTTAGCAAAGTGAACATCATGCAGAATCATGTTCATTCGTGCCAGGTTGTAGGTGGTACGGTTCATCTCTTGGCCGTAAATCAATCGACATCTTGAACTTCACGTTTTACACGTAAAAGTAATGAGCCTGAACCACAAGTCGGATCATATACTGAACGCAGGCGTTGTTTGCCTTGAGTTACGATCTTTGCAAGCAAGGTGGATACGGTTTGAGGTGTATAGAATTCGCCTGCTTTTTTACCTGCACCAGAGGCAAACTCACCAATCAAATATTCATATGCATCACCTAATACATCTGATTCTGAGTTACTGAGATCAAAATCGATGTTGTCTAGGTGTGTCAGTACTTTGCTGACCAATTCATTACGATCGTTGGCATTGTTGCCGAGTTTGGTTGAATTAAGGTCGAGATCTTCAAATAGATTGGCGAAGTCATCTTCAGATTCAGCACCCAAAGTACTACGTTCGATTTCTCGTAAGGTATTTGAAAGTTCATCAAGAATGAATTCACCTTGACGACCACGTTCAGCAATTGTGTGGAACAGCTGCTTTGGAGCTAGGGCATAGCCGACTTCTTCTACTGAGTTTTCTTTGATACCGTCAATCAGTTCAGCGTGATCAGGGTTATTTTCATCAAGTTGATGGTATTGTTCTGCCAAGCCTTCATCTTTAAGTAATTCATTGGCAAACGTAATTGCTTTTTCAGACAGGTATTTGTAGAAAATGAAGCCGAGAATGTAGTCACGGAACTCATCAGCTCCCATTTTTCCACGTAAATCGTTCGCAATATTCCAAAGATGTTTTTGTAGTTGTTGAAGTTGAGTCATGAAGCAAGAATCTCTAGTAATACCTAAATTTGCTTAAGTATAGCGAGTATCTGCTTATAAAAATTAGGTTTTTGGTTCCTAATACCCGAATTGGGTGTATGAGATTTTATGTTAAACGGATTTTTAGAATTCTTAAGATCCAATAAAATGGCGTCAAAAAAAAATTTACTTTTCATAAATTTTATACTAAAATTTATTTGTGGGAATTTATCTGCTTTTTTTGCAGTTGTTTAATTCTTGAAGTAATGATCACACTGGTATCTGACATCGTCAACAGTCAATGACTTAATACTTCGGAACTTAGTAATGGAAATAGTTATGAAAACTTATGTTTCACCACAGGAACAAAAAAGAGATAGCAATGTCTCTCGCATGACTACTCGTGTTGACAAGTCTGTCCATGACGTAGTGGCTCGTGCAGCAAAGATTGGTGGTTTATCCATCAGCAAATATATGGAGCAAGCAATTCTTAAGCAGGCTTTAGCTGATATCTACTTTGAAGATATTGCATTATTAAGTCTTAAATCTAAAGAAGAACTTGCATGGTTAAGAACACAATTAAACTCTAAGTTTTCTGACAACAATACGCTTGTACAGAAGTTAGAGCAGCTAGAGGTAAAAAAACGTAATGCAGGGATCACCTACAAATCAGCTCGTCGAAAGCTATTCACTTAATCAATTTCAACTTTGTGATTTTGACGAGTTGACCCCCGATCAACTAAAAAGCCGAAAAGATTTTAAATTAGAAGAAAAATATCTGAATATTCATAAAACATTTATGAAGATTGTTCCTGACAAGGAATTACGTAAGAAGCGCCCGTATTCAGTATTATATTTGATATCCCCAAATAAAATTGTGGGATTTATTATTTTAAAATATAGAACCAATCTCCCAAATAGTTTTAAGCAGAAGCTGCAATTGCCTACAGGGACTCAGGCTTTGGAAGTTTGTTTTTTAGCTGTTGATCAAGATTATCGAGATAGAGGTTTTGGTGAAACCCTATTAATTGAGGGTATCTCACTAGCTCGAGAGTTTGCCGCAGAGAATCCACAATGTTCAATTTTATATTTGAATGCTGCTGATGAAAAATCAGCTAGATTCTATGATAAGCAAGGTTTACAGAGATACCAGAATTCCCTCGTGTTTGTGCAATCATTACTCTAATCATATGTGTAGCAAGTTTAAAATAACCCCCTAACCGACGTTAGGGGGTGTGCATTCAGAGGAGGATAAAATAACTGTAAATCTTCCTAAAAATCTGACCACAGATATGACTGAATCAGCAACTATCCAGTTTTAATATGATTAACCTAAACCATAGAAACTTGCTATCGATTGTGCCAGTAATGTTCCTGCAGTAGCTATCCCAATATCCCAAGAGCCATTTGCAGCCTTCCCCATCATTGTTGCAATCCAACCACTGACATTTTCACCAAGTTTATTTGACTCTGTAGGTATAGAATCATGCTGAATTGCTTCTTTTAAAGTTTGAATGTCAGAGAAAGCTATATTATTAGCTGCAAGATATTTAGCCAAAGAATCAAAATCCATTTCTTTTATGTTAATCTGATTATTTTGATTAATTGTTCCACCAGATATTGTCCCTGCAACACCCTGCAGGTTTTGAATATTGAAATGATTTACAGACATTGCAGCTTCTTTTTCCTTATCGCTAAATTTAAGACCTTTACCCAGGATTCCATCTTCTTCTAATTGTAAGGACCAATTCAAAATAATATTTCTTAATTTTGAGGTTATTCCTAATAACTGACTTCTCTTAAATATAACCCTGGGCTCTAAGTCATATCCACCTTGCAGAGACATCAATTGGCGTTTCGCTTGGTTACTTATAACATTTTCAAAAGAATCACCGTCTTGTTTTAGTAAATTATTTATTTCGCCAACGGACAGATTAATAGAAATAGATGTGACAACTTCATCTAGATCATCTGGAATAATAAAAGTCTGAAAGCCATGATAAGGATTAAATACTTTCAGTTGCCCTCTAAACTTACGATATTCAGGAAGCGTATTTTTTTCATATCCTTCTAGTTCTAACTCACACCATTTTCTAAATTCTTTTATTTTTAGCTTTCTCGCCACTAATAAAGATTTATTTAATAACTCCTCAATATTACTATTGGGATCCGAAGCTAAACTTTGAAGTTGTAAAACTATTGAATCAGACAATACTAGTACCTATAAGAATATAATAATTAAAAAATCGCCCTACTAATCTTGATTATTAGAGAGCGATTCTGAAATTAATTTTTTAACAACCCTAAATTGCTTCAGGATCTATATCTAACCCAGTAGGAGCCAAAGATAAATTACCGAAGACTTGATCTACTTTAAGTGAAGCCATACCTTGTGCTGAAATATTTAGAGAGTTAGTAGTAGCATGGCGTTCAGCATGTACTTCTAAGGTTACTTGTTTCTGTAAGGTGGGCAATTGAGCTGGTTCAACTAAATCGTATTTAGTATTCCAAACATCCACTACAGAACTTGGATTAAATTGCTTTTCTTCTTCTTTTTCTAATTTCACAATAGTTGTTGCTAATGAACGAACCAAAGCACGATTGACAATATCCATAACTTACTCCCAACATTAATTAGGTGATTTATAACACACCCCAAACAATCGAAAGGTCAAACTATTTCCTACTTTTTCAAGTAAAAGTGTAAAAATTAAAGCTGAAAAACCAACAACAGTCGCAATATTTCCTACCATAGCAAGCCCTCCCAGAATGTTAGCTATTAGACTAGTGATTGAATTGTTGTATCCAAACAAAAGCTCCCAATATTTGTCTTAGTTATCCAACCTTTCGATTGGATGGGGCAGAGCTATTTAATAGTCTATTTATGGCTGCATGTTGTCAATAGTCATTTTGATTACTTCTAAAAGTTTAAAGGTACTTAATATTTTAGGCTTACTGTAAGAATCATCAAAGAAAATTAAAGATAAAGCTAAAAGGATATTTTCTTCAGAGAATTCTGATAAAAGAATAGAAAATGTTGCTTTATTAATCTTTCCTCCTTTTAAATGTAAAAGTCTATTTTTTTGTAATATGGGAATTGACTTATATTCAGATAGATCAGCTATAGAGGTTTTTAGTTCTTTAAGTTGGTAAAAATTCGATTCAATACAGTTGCTTAAAATACTTTCAGTAAATTCTTGAGTATTAGTATTGATAAAAATGCACTGATCAAATTTGCAATTTATAAACTTACATTTACGGAAAATAGTTGCATAAAATACACATTTTTTAAAGTGAACATTCTTAAATTTAGAGCCATTTAAAATTACTCCGGAAAAATCTGATAAAAAGATATTTGTGGTATTAAATGAACATTTTCTTAATCTCGATCCTCTAAGATTTACATTAAAAAACATAGTATTATTAAATGATAATTTAGAAGAAATAGATTTTGATAGTAGTAAATTAGAATAGTTCTTTCGAAGATTTCTATTCTTTTTTGAAAACCTAGGTAGCTTAGACATAAACATTTATAAGTGAAAATAAAAAATATATTACAAGACTATAGATTAAGAATTCCTACAATTAACATGATACGGATTATACGGAGCCCTAATCTAAGATCACGGCTGTTTTCTATGAAAATTAAGAACTTCTTATTTTCCTTTTAGATGACCATTCTCTATCTGATAGCTCATTGTATCAAATAAGAAGTCTGCAAGTGTTTTGGCAGAATTTACTGCGAGCTTTGCATGGTGTCTACTTGGTTTATAGGTTACACCATGTGCATCAGACATTTTATTTCTCATAGTGGCAAGGCCATTAATTATATTAGATAGCCCTGACAAAACTTGTTTAAGCGAGTCAGAAATATCCTGCCTGCTTGGATCTAGATTTAATAGCTTTCTTACTCGATTAAAAATTTTAACTAAGTCTCCATCATTTCCTTTAGCATTAGGATCTAGTTCAGCTTCAATTTTCACACACACTGCTTCAATTAAGCTACGTGCATTAGTTATGGCACCAGAGTAGTCTTCAGCCTCAATTTTAGCTTTACATTTTTGGATTTGTTCTTCTATAAGAAGTTCACTAAGTTCTTCAGATTTTTCAAATCTATTCTCAATTTCAATAATTGTTCCAGCTAACTCTCGTACTTTGTAAAAATTTCCATCTCTAACTACTTCATAGCCATCATAATTTAAAATTTCATTGACTTGAGCAGCACAAGTTTCTACTAAATGACCCTTAGGCGTAAGATCGATCCAGAGCCTAGGGTCAAGCATTTCTCGAATGACATCTTTTAGCTTGGGCTTACCATTCAGTTCAGAAACTTTTTCTTTTGCATAAATAGCACGGCTTGGAAAACCTTGTCCATAGGTTTCCCTAAAGCCCATTTTATTGAAAAATTCCACAAGATCGACCCCACGTCTATAGGGCCAGCCTTCGAGGTCCCCAGCTATATATTCGCCAATACGTTGAGTAGAAAAGTCAGATAATTTCATCGGTTTAATTCAGTAAATGTAAAATTTATATATTACTAATTATGGCACTATCTATAGGCAATAGTGTAATGATAGGAATAGTTACACATAAATCTTTTATTTTTCAAAGCTATAGTTCAATATTTAAAGCCACTTTTTTCCAATCGAGGTTTTTTTTATATTTTTTCATGTTCCATACTCACTATTCAAGATAGTGTTCCATGAATTGAATCAGTTTTACTGCTGAATTGAAAGTAATTAACTAATTACTTTTTCAGCTTCTTATGAATAAGACCAAAATATGTATCCAAAACTAGTAAATTTAGACTATACCCTAAAGTTACAATCTGGAAGTTCATGAAATTATGTATCATTTAAATGATTTTTAATCATAAGTAACATGTAACTTTAGTGTTAAAGAATTATAATTTACGAAATTGTTCATTTTTATCCAATTGGGGCGTGAAAAAGTGAAAGGCCAAAAAGTAGGGTATGTCCGGGTAAGTTCTGTCGAGCAAAACACTGGACGTCAACTTGAAGGAATTGAGGTCGACCGGATTTTTGTTGACCGTGCTTCAGGTAAAAATACTGACCGACCTAAATTTCAGGAAATGTTGAACTATGTCCGGGAAGGGGACAGGGTGATTGTACATTCAATGGATCGTTTTGCGCGAAGCCTAAAAGATTTGGTCACTGAAGTAGATAAACTGGTCAAACGAGGGATCGCCATCCAGTTTGTAAAAGAAAATATTACTTTTACAGCCGAATCCACCCCGATGGATAATTTGATGCTTCAAATGATGGGTGCTTTTGCACAGTTCGAACGTGAGATCATTTTAGAGCGGCAAAAGGAAGGAATAAAACTCGCCTCTGCTCAGGGGAAGTACAAAGGTCGGGTGCATAAACTAAAGCCTGACCAAGCTGAAGCTTTACGACAAGCATGGAAGGAGGGGAAGTATCCATCGAAAATGGCATTAGGGAAAGCTTTTGGGATTAGTCGTCAGGCGGTATACCGATATTTACAAGTTAGTGAATAGCTTATTGGGATTAGCAACTAAATTTAGTTTAACTTATAAAAATCATGAAACACTGTTCGAATTTTAAGCGTGGAACATGAATAATCAATAAAAAGCCGCTCTGCTGGTGCCCTATATTTCAGAACGGCTTGCTTTAATATAATGATATTTAAAGAGAAATATCAAGCATTACGTATAACGTGTATTATGTTAATTTTAGGAAAAGTGAAAAATAATCTACAATAGAATCTACGAAAAATTGGCCATCAATTATGCCTGATTTCTCCAGTGGAAATAATTGGATTGTGAGATCCCCCACTCAAAATCATAAATTAGAAAGAATTGAAGCATTTCTTTCCAATTATGCTTATAAACCTCACCGACATGATACTTATGCTATTGGCAGGACTCTTTCCGGAGTTCAAAACTTTCATTACAAAGGTACATTGCAACATAGCTTGCCAGGCATGACTATGGTTCTACACCCGGATGAAAAGCATGATGGTGAATCAGGAACATTAGATGGCTATCGCTATAGAATGATTTACACCGAACCAGCGATGATCCAAACCATTTTAAAGGGTAAACCTTTGCCTTTTATCAGACATGGCTTAAGTAATGATATTCGCCTGTTTAGGGCAATGGATAGCTTTCTAAATAATATAAATAATTATATGGATACCCTAGAAGAGGAAGATGCTCTATTTGATTTGGCAACTACACTGTGTGAAATTTCAGATACTTCATCTAACCAAAACAAAAAATTTGACTACAAGGCAGCAGAGAGAGCGCGTGAGTGTATTTTGGCGTATCCACATGAAAACTTAAGTTTGTCAGATTTAGAGAAACATGCTGATCGTGACCGCTGGAGCCTTTCTCGTGATTTCCGATTATTATTTGGAACTAGCCCACACCGTTATATGATCATGCGTCGCTTAGAAACAGTTAAGTTCTACCTTGCTCAAGGGGAGTCTATTGTTAATGCTGCTTTAAATGCAGGCTTTTTTGATCAGAGTCATATGACCAGACATTTTATAAAAACATTTGGTTTAACTCCCACTCAATGGAAAATGATAAATATTAAAAGATAGCCGTTCGATTTGAACGGCTAATTTGTCCTACAGCAGATTTATTCCATTAAGAAAATCTTTGAACATAAAAAGCCCTGATAAAATCAAGAGTATACCCATCAGCTTATTTAGCCGATTAAACCAGATAGGATTAGCAATTTTGTTGCCTAATACTTTTCCAACCAGAGCATAGGTGAATGGTGCGCCAACAGCACCAAGTGAAATCAGTAAAGAAACTATCAAGATCATGATTCCTGTGATTTTGGCTGCAGGGTACATAATTGTCGTAACAGGTAGAATGACGAGAATGGCTTTTGGATTTAATAACTGAATAAATAAGCCATTTAAGAATGTTAGATGGCTTTCTTGCTGTTGAGTTGTTTCTACATTCGCCCTAATCATTTTTATAGCCAAGTAGAATGTATAAATTGCACCCGCTAAAGCAATATAATGAATCAATCCATGTGGAATAACAGCTTCACCTATATAGCCAAACAATACGAATAAGATCAACATGGCGAAACCAATGCCTAGGTAAAATCCTATAGTCTTTTTTAATTGACCTGTAAGGCCAGAATTTAGCCCCATAAAATTTACAGGGCCTGGGCTATACATAACGCTTAATGTATAAAGAAATATTTCCACAGAGTTCACTCAATTAGATAGCAATAAACATCAAAGAGAGAACGGTATCGAGTTATAGGCCTTAAAGATTGTACGTTTGTGCTGAACTAATTAAAAATTTCTATTTAACTTATGTTCACCTAAAGTTCACTTCATAAGTGTATAAAGAAACTATGTATTGTATTTTCAATTGCTTATATAAATATTAGTCTTGGTTTAGAATTTTAAAGTTCATGAACTATGAGAAAAAACTAAGATACGATCAAAATTGTAGAACAACAAAATTATTTATACTAATTTACAAGCCACGCTGTTTAAGCGT